>JAYVSF010000490.1:0-23423 GCA_043775605.1 Myxococcales bacterium | reverse complement strand
GCCAACGCGCGTTCGTTGCGATGCACGATGAGCCTGAAGCCGTGCTGTGCGACGAACCGGTCTCGGAACGAATACATCTCGCAGAACTTCCACGTGGTGTCGACGTGCAGCAGCGGGAATGGAACCGGCGCGGGGTGGAACGCCTTGCGCGCCAGGTGCAGCAGCACCTGCGAGTCCTTGCCGATGCTGTACATCAGCACCGGGTTCGCCAGCTCGGCCGCGGTCTCGCGGATGATCGCGATGGCCTCGGCCTCGAGCAAGGCGAGGTGGGAGTGGCGCGGGGTCGGCGCGACCGGGCGGGCCGCGGGCAGGGCGGTGGGCGTGATGGTGGTGGTCATTCGCGACCTCCTCGGACGGCGGCGGGGCCGCGCGCGTGTACGGCGGCGACCGGCAACAGGCTGGCGAGCTGCGCGTGCAGCAGGACGGTGGGGCCGACCACGACCAGCGCGGGCGTCGCGAGGTCGGCGGCCGCGGCGACGATGGCGAGGTCGGCGAGCGGCGCGGTGACCACGCGCTGATCGGGTAAGGTCGCGCGAGCGATGACCGCGGCCGGCGTGGTCGGCGGCTTGCCGGCGGCGACCAGGCCGGCGGTGACTGCGGCCAGCCGACCGGCGGCCATGAACAGCACCAGGGTCTCGGCGCCGGCCAGGTGGGCCCAGTCGACCTCGCCGTCGGCGCGGGTCGCGGTGGCGAACGTCACCGACGCCGCCAGGCCGCGGTGGGTGACGGGGATTCCGGCCGCCGCGGGCCCGGCCAGCCCGCTCGAGACGCCGGGCACGATCGCGTACGGGACGCCGGCGGCCTCGAGCGCGAGCGCCTCCTCGCCGCCGCGGCCGAACACGAACGGGTCGCCGCCCTTGAGTCGGACCACCGTGCGTCCGAGCCGGGCCTGGGCGATCAGCACCCGATCGATCTCGGCCTGCGCCACCGACTCGCCGCCGCCCTCTTTGCCGACGTAGATCAGCCGGGTGTGGGCCGCGGCGTGGGCGAGGACGTCGGGATGGACCAGGCGGTCGTGGACGATCGTGTCGGCGGCCGCGATCACGCGCACCGCGCGCAGGGTCAGGAGCTCGGGATCGCCGGGCCCGGCGCCGACCAGATAGACGAAGCCGACGCCGTGGTGGGTCATGGCGTCCCGGTCAGGCGGCGCAGGCCGCTGGTGAGCACGGTGGCCACGCCGACCAGGCCGCGGACCACGCGCATGCGAGCCCGCCCCGCCGGCAGCGCGCGGCGCACGACCGCGGAGCCACGAGCGATCGCGATGTCGTCGTCGCCGATCGCGGCCTCGAGCCGACGGCGCAGCCGGGCCGCGAGCGCCGGGGCCAGGCCGCCGGTCGACACCGCGACCGTGATCGGCCCGCGCCGGCCGACCGACGGCATCGTGAAGTCGCACAGCGCCGGCTGATCGGCGACCGTGCACGGCACCCCGCGGGCCCGGGCCGCGGCCGCGATCTGGGCGCTGACGGTGGCGTCGTCGATCGCGACCACGACGATCGCGGCGTCGATGAGATCATCGGGGCGCCACGGTCGGTGGGTCAGCGTGATCGCGCCGGCGCGGGCCAGCGCGCCGACCTCGTCGACGAACCGGGTGGCGACGACCTCGATGCGGGCCCCGACCGCGCGCAGGCCAAGGACCCGGCCGCGCGCGACCGCACCGCCGCCGACCACGAGCACCCGGCGATCGGCGAGCCGCAGGCACACCGGATAGTCGACCGCCGGCTCGACGACCGCGGCGGTCACGCGGTCGCTCCCGCGGTGGCGACCGACGTGTCCTGGGTCCGGATGCGGGCGACCCGTCGGGCCCGACTCGCCGCCCAGCCGTGCAGCGCCAGCGAGAAGCCGATCGCGGCCGGCCACGCGGCCTGCGGCGGCAGCCAGCCGGCGTGGCTGGTGGTGATCGCGAGCCCGATCGTGACCAGCACCGCGTCGACCCGCATGCACACCATCGCGAACCGCGTGCGATCGACCCGGGCGATCACCCGGCGACCGACCGCGAGCCCGACCAGCACCACCGGCAGCAGCAGCGCGGCCAGCGCCGCCGCCGGCGTGGTCAGCGCGCCGAGCAACGCGTAGACGATGAGCGTGGTCACCGCCTCGATCACCCGGACCACCGCGAGCGCGGCGCGGAACTCGTCCTGGGCCAGCCCGAGGTTGTTGAAGTAGATCGCCAGCGGCGGGCCCGACACCGTCGTGGTCGCGTACAGCACGCCGAGCCCGAACCCGAACGGCGGCCCGACCCGGCGCACCGAGCGCACCGGCCAGCGCAGCGCGAACGACTGCAGCGCGACCAGCGGCAGGATCAGGCTGTAGGTCCCGGTCTTGAGCACCTGCACCGAGACCAGCCCGAACAGCACGCCGCCGAGCGCGACCCCGGGCACCAGCCCGATCACCACCGGCCACACCCGCGACCACACCGCCGGCACCGTGCGGCGGTGGCTGACCAGGGCCGCGCCGTTGAGCGCGACCTCGAGCATCACCAGCGTCGGGTTGAGCCGGCGGGGCGAGACCACGGTCAGGCTCGACGGCACGACGATCGAGGAGAAGCCGTAGCCCAGGGCGCCGTTGACCGCGGCGGCGATCGAGGTCGCCACCAGCAGCACGGTCAGCGCGGTCAGCGAGAGGTCGAGCATGAGGCCTCCATCACCGACGGTGCAGCCCGCACTCGCGGTGGTCGTCCGACTCCCACCACCAGCGGCCGGCGCGCTCGTCCTCGTACGGCCGCACCGCGCGGGTGCAGGGCGCGCAGCCGATCGAGGGATAGCCGTCGTCGTGGAGGCGGTTGTAGGGCAGGTGGTGGTCGCGGACGTGGGCCCAGACCTGCTCGCGGGTCCAGGCGGCGAGCGGGTTGACCTTGACCAGGCCGTGGCTGGCGTCCCAGGACAGCACGGGGGTGTGGGTGCGGGTGACGCCCTGCTCGCGGCGCAGGCCGGTGAGCCAGGCGGCGCGACCGGTCAGGGCCCGGCGCAGCGGCTCGAGCTTGCGCACCGCGCAGCAGGCCTGGCGGGCGGCGATGCTGGCGCGGAACGAGAAATAGCCGCCGTCGTCGACCAGGGCCTGCACCGCGCGGTGGTCGGGCACGAAGGTCTCGATCTGGACGCCGAGCCGGACCCGGACGTCCTCCATGACGTCGAAGGTCTCGGCCGGCAGCCGGCCGGTGTCGAGGGTGAACGCGGTCAGGCCCGGCGCGTGCTCGCGCGCGAGGTGGAGCAGCACGATGTCCTCGACGCCGAAGCTGCTCGCGATGACCGCGCGCGCGCCGAAGCGGGCGGCGATCCGGGCCAGCAACTCGGCAGCGGTCCACGACGCCGCGGCGTCGGCCTGGTCCGCAGCCCACGCGCGATCGTCGTCGGCGGTGGAGGAACCGGCGACAGCGGGGACGGTGAGCGGGGCGGCGGACATCGCGGATGGAACTCCGTGGACATTCATCCGTTATCACGGACGTCCGTCATCGTCCAGTGAAGTTCCAATATAACGGATGCCGCTGGCTGTTTGCGTCCCGCGGCCTGGCGAGAGCCTGGTAGTATCCCCCGCGTGGTGATCAATCCTGGCCCGGCGAGCCTCGTCGCGCTCGCGCTGCTGGCCGGCGGCTGCGCCGGCGACGATGGTGAGCCCGCGGCCGGCCCCCGTCGGGACAGCGCGACGGCCCTGGCGATCACCGGCGTCGCCGGCAGCTTGCAGAACCCGTGCTGGCTGCCGGGCGGCAACCTCGCGTTCACCAACTTCCGTACCCGCTACAACGTCGGCCCGTCGGCGGTGGCGCTGGTCGCGGCCGCCGGCGGATCGGCCACCGCGATCACTCCCGGCACCGCGGACGAGGTCAACATGCCGGGCGGCTGCGTCGATCGCGTCCACGACCGCATCGTCTACACCTCGGACCAGACCGCGACCGGTCACGACGAGGTGTTCGTGGTCGCGATCAGCGGTGGCCCACCGACCCAGGTCACGGATCGCCGGCTCGACCGCGCGTTCGAGCCGACGTTCTCGCCCGACGGCGAGTGGATCGTGTTCGAGTCACATCCGTTGAGCAGCGAGACGGACGGCGTGCTCTACAAGATCCGACCGAGCGGCGCCGACCTGACCCAGTTGACCACCCAGGCCAACGCGGGCAACGCCCGCCAGCCGGTGTGGTCACCGGTCGGCGACAAGATCGTCTTTCAGGCCCCGGGCGCGAGCGGTGTGTTCGATGTGTTCACGATCGGCCCCGACGGCGCCGGCCTCCGCAACGTGACCCGGTCGACGGCCGAGGACACCGATGCGTCGTTCTCGCCCGACGGCCGCTTCATCGTCTACTCGTCGAACGAGGGTGGGGTCGCGTACGCCAACCTGCACGCGATCCCGGCGGCAGGTGGGGCGGCGATCCCGGTCACGGACAGCGATGCCTACGACGGAGCGCCGGCCTGGTCGCCTGACGGCACGACGATCGTGTTCGAGACCTACCCGGCCGACCCCGACGACTCGGCGGGCACCACGCTCGCGGTGGTCGCCGCCCCCGTCCTGTAGCCGACGGCCTCGCAGCGTGCCAGCTGTCCGCGTCGTTCTCGTTGCCCACGGCGGTTGACCGCGTGGGCGCGGGTCGCGACCATGGGGCGATGAAGCGCTTCGCCCTCGTGCTCGTCGTTGCCGCAGCGTGTGGCGGCAAGGCCGCGGCTCCGGCCGCCGTCGGCGTGGTGTCCGGCGATGACACCGCCGACGCGCCGGCGCCACCGTGCACGGCCGCCGACGTGGTCGCCAGCTGGAGCGCCCGGAGCGGGTCCGACTTCGAGGAGATCACCGTCGAGGACGGCGGCGCGTTCACCACCTACCTGCACGAGCGGCCGTTCGCGAGCGGCCGCTGGACCCTGGTCGATGGCGCGCTCGTGCTCACCGCCACCGACGGCACGGTCGACCGCATCGACGACGTCCACTGTCAGTACACCGACCTAACCGGCACGCGCGAGGGCGCCCACGTCCTGTGGACCGCGATCCAGCCCGGCGCGATGTAGCGGCGTCGCGGCGCACGACGCCGATCAGAGTTCGCTGGCGAGGATCAGGTAGCCATCGACCTTGCGCGCGTCGTTGGTGACCCCGAACAGGACCGTGCTGTACAGCTTGAGCGCGGTGCCGGCGATACGGGTCGAGATGTTGGGCCCGACCAGGAGCTGCTTCTCCCACCGGTCATCGCTGAACAGCTCCTTCTCGAGCGCGAACTTGACCTCGCCGCCGACACGCAGCTTCTGGCCCGACACCGCGTAGCTGGCGGCTGCGGTGAAGCCGGCCTCGGGGTTGGGCACGAACGTGTTCTCGGCGTTCTTGGTCACGTTCTGCTCGTAGAACAGGTTGACCGCGGCCATCACCTTGTCGTTGAAGACCTGATCGCCGAGCAAGAGGCGGGTCTCGGCGCGGGCCGGGCCCAGGTGCAGCGGGTGCCACTCGAGGTAGATGACCGGGTTGAGCGGCGTGCGCCCGTAGACCGGATCGACCGCGATGCGGGCCTCGATCTGGGTGCCCTCGCGGGTCCAGGTGCCGCCCTCGTCGGTCAGGTTCTCGTAGAGGTCGAGCTGGATGCGGTCGGTGAGCCCGTACTCGTACTCGAGCTGGACGATGTTGTACTCGGGGGTGTTCGGGGCGCTCTTGTGGGCGAAGCGGAACCGCCACCACAGCTCGAACTCCTGGTGGCCGCGGTCGAGCTTCCAGAAGCGGGTGCCGGGGAAGGTGCGGTCCTGGGTCGCCTCGGGCGAGTGCCCAGGCGTGCCACCGTCGGGCTCGCCGCGGTCATCGCCGCCGAGGCCGGGACCCGCGGTGTAGCCGCCGGCCTCCTGGGCCACCGCGACCGCGGGTGCGATTGCAAGCAACGCAAAGAAGAGAAGGAGAGTCGTTCGCATGAACCGACCCTACGAGAAGTCGTCGTCGCGCCGGGAGGCCCGTGGTGTAACACCTCGGTGAATCGCCCTCCGTCGCTGTTACAGCGTGGTGAACGCGATCGCCACGCCGCGCGCGGCTGCGGTTTGCTCGGCCGGCGGTCGACGGGTTACGCTCGGCCGCTGCATGGCCGGTCCCAAGCCGCAACCCACCGCCGAGGAGTTCGAGGCGCTGATCGAGCGGGTGCGGCGCGAGCCCTGGTCGCCCGCGTACGTCGAGCTCGGCGACGCCTACCTGGCCCTCGGTCGGCCGCGCGATGCCATCGAGCTCGCCCAGCAGGGGCTGGCTCAGGCGCCCGACGATCACGCCGGCCGGCTGATCCTGGCGCGTGCCCACGCCGCCCTCCATCAGTGGAAGGAGGCCCAGGGCGAGCTGTTGCAGATCGTCAAGGTCGACCGCGGCAACCGTGCCGGCTTCGCGCTGCTCGGCGAGGTGCTCATGCGCCGTGGCGATCACGCGCGGGCGATGCCGGTGCTGCAGCACGCGCAGAACCTCGATCCCGGCAGCGCGCTCGTTCTCGGCCTGTTGAAGGCCGCGCGTAACGGCCAGCCGCTCGAGGCGCCGCCGCCGATCCCGACGCCGATCGCACCGCGACGCGGGGAGGCCCGGCCGTCCGCGCCGCCGCGCGCCCCCGCGTTCGCACCAGCGCCGCCGCCGCCGGTGTTCGCACCGCCACCGCCACCGCCAGTGTTCGCACCGCCGCCGCCGGTGTTCGCACTGGCGCCGCCGCCGGTGTTCGCACCACCGCCACCGCCGGTGTTCGCACCGGCGCCGCCGCCGCGCGACATCGCGGTCGTGGCCGAGCAGTCCTTCGATCGCGGCGACGCCACCGTGCCGTCGCTGCCGCCCGACCCGAACTGGGCCAGCGAGTCGCCACCGTCCGCACCGGCGCCGCGTGCGACCGCGGAGGGCGCCGTGGTCCGCCCGCGGGTCCTGCCCCAGGCCAAGCCGGTCAACGCCGCCGCCGCGTCGCTCCGGCAGTCGGCCGCGGTCGGCGAGAACTACCTCAACGATCTGCTCACCGGCGGGCTGCTCGACGTGCCCGGCGTGCGGGTGCCCGACGCCAGCTGGGATCTGCGGGCGGACCGACGGTGGGGCCGCTCGTCGCTCAAGGCCTTCATCATCCTCTTCGTGGTCCTGGTGCTGGGCCTCGGTGGCGGCGGTGGCTGGTGGTGGTGGAGCCACCGGCAGCAGGCGCAGGCCGTCGCCGCGCATCGTGAGGCGGCACGCAAGCTCATCGCCAGCGGCACCTACGCCGGCCTGACCGGCGCCATCGACGAGCTGACCGCGGCCCTCCGCCGCGACGACAGCAACCCTCGCACCTTCGCCGCGATGGGCGAGGCCCACGCCCTGCGGGCGCTGGTCTACGGCACCGCCGAGCCCGGCATCGACAGCGCGATCCTCGGCGCCGGTCACGCGATCAAGAGCGCCGACCGCGCGGGCTATCGCGAGCTGGTGATCGCGCGCGCGGCGATCGCCCTGGCCCGCCTCGACGGCGGGGAGGTGGCCCTGGCCGCGCTGGTGTCGGCCCGGACTGCGCTCGATGCCTTCGCCAAGGCCCACCCGGACGATCGCTGGGCGCGCTGGCTGCAGGGTCGGGCCCTGCTCGCCGCCGGTCAGCGCACCGCCGCCGCCGCTGCGTTCGCGGCCGCCGCCGACGGCGCCGACGGCCTCCCGCTGGCGGCGATCGATCGCGCGGACCTGCTCATCGACGACGGCCGGTTCGACGACGGCATGAAGGCCTACGACGACGTCCTGGCCCGGACCCCGGATCACTCGCTGGCGATCGTCGGCAAGGCCGTGGCCCGCGCCGAGCGCGGCACCGACGTGGCCAAGGCCATGACCGATCTCAACGTCGCGCTCGATCAGGAGCTCGGGCCGCGGATCGCCGCTTACCGGCAGCTCGCGCTGGCCCTGGCCAACTACGGCATCCAGAAGTATGTCGCGTTCAGCGAGGCGCTCGCCCGGGCCCACGGGCTGCGCGAGCCGCGTTTCCTGGTCCGGGTCGCGCTGGCCCGGATCCTCGACGGCAAGCTGGGCGAGGCCGCGACCGCGCTGGCCCAGGTCAGGTACTACGGCAAGGACCCGGCCGAGCCCGACCCGCTGGTGGCGCTGGTCAACGGCGCCATCCAGATCGCCAGTGGCGAGCAGCTCGCCGCGCTCGCCAGCCTCGACAAGCTGGGCGGGACCCGGGCGTCGCTGCTGCGCGGCCAGGCGCTGTACGACCTCGGCCGGTTCGACGACGCCGCGCGCGAGCTGGCGGCGGCGGTGGCGGCCGCGCCTGACAGCGTCGAGGTCAAGATCTGGGCGCAACTGGCGGCGGCGGCGACCGCGGCGCCCGGCAAGGCGCGCGATCAGGCGACGGCCGACCTCGAGAAGACGTCGCGGGCCGCGACCAGCAAGCTCGGGCGCCACGCCCATGGCCTCGCGTTGTTGCAGCAGCACGATCTGCGCGGGGCCAAGCGCCGGCTCGAGCAGGCGCTCGAGAACGTGACCGCCGAGGAGCCCAACCCGCTCGCCTACCGCACCCACGTCGCCCTCGCCGAGGTCGCCCGCGCCGACGGCGACCGCGCCGCCGAGCTGAAGCACCTCGACCTCGCGCTGACCCTCAACGCGGGTTACCGGCCGGCGCGGCTGGCGCGCGCCCAGCTCTACCTCGCGACCGGCGACGGCGGTGCGGCGGTGCCGCTGATCGAGAGCGTGGTCGCGGCGCCGCAGTACGCCACCGGCGCGAACTACGTGCTCCTGGCCGAGGCCCACGTGGGTCGCGATCTCGCGGCCGAGCTGCTCGATGACCACGGCGTGCCACGGGCCGGGGTCACGAAGGAGTCGCTGGCCGGCGAGCGGCGGGCCGCGGTGCTGGCGGCGCTGCAGCAGGCCAAGCAGGCGGGCGCCGATCCGGCGGAGCTGACGCGGGTCGCGGGCCTGGTCGACGCCGCGCTGATCGACGAGCTCGGCCTCGCGCCGGCCGAGGTCGCGCCGGCATCGCCGCCCCGTCGCCCGCCGCCGCGTCGTCGCGGTCGGTAGCGACAGGCAGTCAGGGTTCGGCGCAGGGATCGGACCAGCCGTCATCGTCGGTGGCGGCGGCCGGCCCGGTCGGCGTCGCCGTCGGCCCATCGGCGGGCGCGGCCGGCGCGTCGGGATCGGGGGCGGCGGTGGACGTGTGCTCCGCGCCGTTCGTGATCGTCGGCGTCGTGCCGGCGGCCTTGCCCCGGGTTCCGCAGCCGCTGGCGAGGACGGCGACGACGAGCGGCGTCCAGAGAATGGCGGTGGCAGCACGGCGCGACGACATGGCCGCTGAGGGTACCGGAGTCGGCTCGGGTCCGGAATCGGCGACGGGATCGGGCTCGGGATCGGGCTCGGAATCGGGGACGGGAGCGGGCTCCGACGTCCGGGCGACGCGGTAGGTTCCGCCCACCCCCTCTCTAGGAGTGCCCGTGACCGAGACCGAGCTGGCGCACAAGGCGATCGACACCCTGCGTACCCTGGCGATCGACGCCGTGCAGCGCGCGAACAGCGGCCACCCCGGGCTGCCACTGGGCGCGGCGCCGATGGCCTACACGCTGTGGCAGCGCCACCTCGTCGTCGATCCGTCGGTGCCCCACTGGCCCGATCGCGACCGCTTCGTGCTGTCGGCCGGCCACGGCTCGGCGCTGCTCTACAGCCTGCTCCACCTCGCCGGCTTCGACCTCACGCTCGACGACCTGCGCAGCTTCCGGCAGTGGGGCTCGCGCACGCCCGGCCACCCCGAGATCCACGAGACCGCCGGCGTCGAGGCCACGACCGGGCCGCTGGGGCAGGGCGCGTCCAACGCGGTCGGCATGGCGATCGCCGAGCGCTTCCTCGCCCACCTGTTCAACCGACCCAACCACACCATCGTCGATCACCAGACCTACGCGCTGGTGTCCGACGGCGACATGGTCGAGGGCGTGTGCCAGGAGGCGGCGTCGCTCGCCGGTCACCTCGGCCTCGGCAAGCTCACCTACCTCTACGACGACAACAAGATCACGCTCGACGGTCCGGCCGCGCTGACGATGAGCGAGGACGTCGGCGCACGCTACGCGGCGATGGGCTGGCACATCCAGCACGTCACCGACGGCGACCACGACGTCGACGGCATCGATCGCGCGCTGGCCGCCGCCCGGGCCGAGACCGCGCGGCCGTCGCTGATCCTGATCCACACCACGATCGGCTTCGGCTCGCCCAAGAAGGCCGGGACGTCGTCGGCCCACGGCTCGCCGCTGGGCAAGGACGAGGTCGCCGCGACCAAGAAGGCGCTGGGCTGGGATCCGGAAGCGCAGTTCCTCGTGCCCGACGAGGTCCGGACCCACGTGGGCGCGATCGCGGCCCGCGGCGCGGCCGCCCGAGCGGGGTGGCTGGTCCGGTTCGAGGCCTGGCGCGCGGCCTTCCCCGAGCTGGCGGTGGCCTGGGATCAGGCGCAGCGCGGCGAGTTGCCGGCGGGCTGGGCCGACGGCCTGCCGGGCTGGAAGCAGGGCGACGCGGTCGCGACTCGGATCGCGGGCGGCAAGTGCATGGTGGCGCTCGCGGCCAAGGTGCCGTGGCTGTTCGGCGGCGACGCCGATCTCGGCGGCTCGACCAAGACCATCGTGCCCGGCGGCGACTGGAACGGCCACACCGGCGAGGGTCGCAACCTGCGCTTCGGCATCCGCGAGCACGCGATGGGCGCGATCTGCAACGGCCTCGCCTACCACGGCGGCGTGCGCGGGTTCTGCTCGACGTTCTTCGTGTTCTCCGACTACATGCGGCCCGCGGTGCGGCTGGCCGCCCTCAACCGGCTGCCGGTGACGTACGTGTGGACCCACGACTCGATCGGCCTCGGCGAGGACGGCCCGACCCACCAGCCGGTCGAGCACCTGATGGCGCTGCGGGCGATGCCGGGGCTGTGGGTGATCCGGCCGGCCGATGGCAACGAGACCGCGGCGGCGTGGCGGCTGGCGATGCAGCGCACCGACGGGCCGGTGGCGCTGGTGCTGTCGCGCCAGGATCTGCCGGTGGTCAGCGGTCCCGACGCGCCGGTCGAGCGCGGCGCCTACGTCCTGCGCGAGGCCTCGGGCGCGGCGATCGATGTCGTGCTGATCTCGACCGGCTCGGAGATCGGGCTGGCGCTCGCGGCCCAGGCCCGGCTCGCCGAGCGCGGGCTGGCGGCGCGGGTGGTGTCGATGCCGTGCTGGGAGCTGTTCTTCGCCCAGGACGCGGCGTACCGCGACAGCGTGCTGCCGCCGACCGTGCAGGCGCGGGTCGCGGTCGAGGCCGGCGTCGGCTTCGGCTGGGGCGACGTGGTCGGGCTGCACGGACGGGTGATCGGGCTCGATCGCTACGGCGCCTCGGCCCCGGCTGAGGTGCTGATGGAGAAGCTCGGCTTCACGGTCGACGCGGTGGTGGCGGCGGCCGACGCGTCGATGGCCTCCGTCCGCGGCCACTGATCGGGATCGCGGGCGGGATCGCGTCTGGGGCGATCTCGGGATCGGCTGCTCGACGGCGTTCGCTGTCAGGGGCAGTGCCTATCGTCCTCGCGTGGACTCGATCACCAGCCAGCTGTTCGACCTCGGGGCGCACGACGCCGGCGAGTGCGAACTCGGTCGCGGCGCTCGCCCGACGGTGGCCGAGGCCTTGCGGCGGAGTGTGCCGGGCGACGTGGTCGCGGCCCAGCATCGCGGGCGACCGGTCGCGGTCGCGGTGCTCGAGGATGGCCGCGCGTTCGCGGTCGCCGATCGTTGCCCGCACGATGGCGGCCTGCTGTCGGACGGCTTCGTCCAGGGCGATCGCCTGGTGTGCGCGCGCCACGGCTGGGAGATCGACCCGTGCAGCGGCCACTGCCCGCAGCGTCCGCGCGAGGTCGTCCCCGCGCGAGCGCTGCGCCGCCGCTAGCGAGCCTTGGCGAGCGGGTCAGCTAGCGCAACGGGACCGTGAACGTGACGGTCGTGCCCTCGCCGGGCGAGCTCGCGATGCGGAAGGTCCCGCCGGCCTTGCCGATCAGCCGCTGGCACTGCGACACGCCGAGCCCGGTGCCACCGCGCTTGGTCGTGAAGAACGGCGTGCCCAGCTTCGCGAGCACGTCGGCCGGGATGCCGCTGCCGTTGTCGCGCACCGAGACCCGCAGGCTCTTCTCCTCGACCGCCGCTGACACCACCACCGCGCCGTTGCCACCGGTGCGGTCGCCGACCGCGTGGGCGGCGTTGGTCACCACGTTGATCAGCACCTGGGTCAGCTCGGTCGCGCTCATCCGCACCGCCGGCAGCACGTCGGGGCCGTCGTAGCGCAGCAGCCCGCGCGCCCGCACCGCCACCTCCTGGCACACGCCCATCGCGTGGCGGATCACGCCGAGCGGCTCGGTCTGCACGTGCGCCGGATCCGGCCGCGCGCCGCGCAGGAACTGCTGCAGGTCGCTGGTCATGTTGCGCAGGTGCTCGACGCTCTGGCGCTGCTCGTCGGCGATCTCGGGCAGCTCCTGGATCAGATCCTCGATCAGGGCCCGCTCCGCCGACGACAGCTCCGCGTCCTCGGCCAGGCGGGTGACCACCGGGATGGCCTTGGCGAGGTAGGCCATGCGCTCGCAGTTCATCAGCAGGCCGACCACCGGCTGGTTGAGGTCGTGGACCACCGCGCCGACGATGCCGCCGAGCGTGGCCAGCCGCTCGGTCTCCATCAGCCGGTGCTGCAGCGCCGACGAGTCGCGCGAGAATTGCCACGCCGCCAGCGCCCAGCGCAGCAGCTGCTCGAGCTCGGTCCGGTCCCACGGCTTGACGATGTAGCGCGCGACGAGGCCCTCGTTGATCGCGGCCAGGATCGGTTCGATGTCGGCGTGGGCGGTGATCACCACCCGGACCACGTCGGCGTACGACTTCTTGACCTGGCGGAGCAGATCGTCGCCGCTCATGCCCGGCATCCGCTGGTCGGTCAGCACCACCGCCACCTGCTCGCTGGCCAGCACGTCGAGCGCCTCGCGACCATCGCTCACGACCTTGACCCGGAACAGGTTCTCGAACGACTTGGCGAACACGACGCGGTTCGCGCGTTCGTCGTCGACGTACAGCACCAGGGGGCCGGTTTCTACGCTCATCTCGTCGCTTCGTGCCGGCAGCGAACATGCTCCAGCGTGGTCCAGTGTACCTCAATCGACCGATATTGGGGATCGGTGGACTCGGCCGATCCATGTAGGACCAAGTGGGCCAATTTCGTGGCATCGGCCGCGACCAGACCCACGATCGCGACGGCGCGGGCGATACACTGCGGGCGTGCCGGCGCCGACTCGCGAGTCCTACGACCTGATGACCGCGGGCGCCCTCGCGGATCCGTTCCCCGTGTACCGCCGGCTGCGCACCGATGCGCCGGTGTACTGGAGCGAGGCCCACGGTGGTTGGCTGGTGACGCGCTACGACGAGGTCACGCGCGCGCTCAAGGATCCGCGGTTCAGCGCCGCGCGCTCGGCGGCGATGTTCGAGCGGCTGCCCGCCGACCTTCGGGCCGACACCCGGCCGCTGCAGCGGGCGTTCGCGCTGTGGCTCCTGATGATGGATCCGCCTGACCACACCCGACTGCGCGCGCTGGTGTCGAAGGCGTTCGCGCCGGCGCTGGTGGCCGCGCTGCGGCCGCGCATCCAGGCCTTGGTCGATGACGCGCTCGATCAGGTGGTCGGCGCCGGCCGCATGGAGCTCATCCACGACCTCGCTCAGCCCATCCCGGCGGTGGTCATCGCCGATCTGCTCGGCGTCGAGGCGAGCGACCACCGCTTGTTCAAGCAGTGGTCGGACGACCTCGCCCTGATGGAGCTGGGCCCGGCCGGCTTCCGCCAGGCCCAGGCCAGCATGCTGGCGATGACCGAGTATCTCGGCACGGTGGTCGCCGCCCGCCGGCGCGAACCGCGGGCGGATCTGGTGTCGCAGCTGCTCGCCGCCGAGGAGGCCGGCCAGGTTCTCGGCGAGGACGAGCTCCTGGCCAACTGCGCGCTGATCCTGTTCGCCGGCCACGAGACCACCACCAACCTGATCGGCAACGGCATCCTCGAGCTGGTCCGCCACCCCGAGCAGCTGGCGATCCTGCGTGCCGAGCCGACGCTGATCGAGGCCGCGGTCGAGGAGCTATTGCGCTTCCACGGTCCGATCCAGCGGGTCCGCCGCTCGGTCACCGAGCCGGTCGAGCTCGGCGGGATGCAGCTGGCCGCCGGCGATCCGGTCTGGCTGCTGGTCGGCGCCGCCAATCGCGATCCGGCGGTGTTCGATGACCCCGAGGGCTTGGACCTCCGCCGGCGGCCGACCCGCCACCTGACCTTTGGCCTCGGCCCTCACTTCTGCGTCGGCGCCGCCCTCGGCCGCCTCGAGGGTGCGATCGCGATCGCGACGATCGTGCGGCGCCTGCCCGATCTCCGCGGCGAGCTCGACCGGCTGGTGTGGCGCAAGGACCTCAGCTTTCGCGGCGTGACCTCGCTCCCGCTCGCATTCACACCGCCGGCCTGATAAGGACATTCAGCCATGTCGACGACGCCTGCACGGCTCGCGCTCCCGCGGCGGTTCGACGCCGTGAGCCGCGGCGCGAGCGCGGGGGCCGCGCCATGAACGCGTCCGGCGGCGTCGGCATCCTCGGCGTCGGCACCTACTTGCCGCCCGAGATCCGCGGCAACCACTGGTGGCCCGCCGACGTCGTCGAGCGGTGGACCCAAGGTCAGATCCGCTCGATCGAAGCGCTGCGGTCGGCGCCGGCCCCGGCCAGCGCCGGAGCTCGGCGGGTGGTCCAGGCCATGCTCGAGCTCGACAGCGATCCGTTCTTCGGCACCGTCGAGCGACGGGTGATGAGCGCGGCCGCGACCGCTACCGACCTCGAGGTTCCGGCGGCGGAGGCCGCGCTCTTGCGAGCCGGCGTCGATCGCGACCAGATCGACCTGCTGCTCATCTACTCCGCGGTGCCCGACCACGTCCTGAGCAACAGCGCGTGCGCGCTGCACCACCGGCTGGGGCTGCGCGCTTCGTGTGTCAGCCTCGAGGTTCAGGCCTCGTCGTACTCGTTCCTCGCTCAGCTGGCGCTCGCCGTGCCGTACATCGAGACCGGGCGCGCGCGCCACGCCCTCCTGGTCCAGTCGTCGGCGATCTCGCGCCTGCTCGATCCCGGGGATCCGGTCTCGGCGCGGTTCGGCGACGCTGCGACCGCGGTCGTGGTCGGTCCGGTCGGCCGCGACCACGGCGTGCTCGGATCGTTCCACTGCACCGATGGGAGCTCGCCGCGATCGCTGATCGCCAGCGTCCGCGGCGGCCGCTGGTACGACGGCCGGTCAGTCCTCCACATGGCCGATCCCGAAGGGGCGCAGCGGGCCTTCCTCGCCAGCATCGATCAAGTGCAGGAGGCGGTGGCCGGCGCGCTCGCGGCCGCGGGCCTACGACCCGAGCAGGTCGACTACCTGGCGATCCACCAGGCCACGCCCTGGCTCGCTCGGCTGGCCCGCGATCACGCCGGTCTCGGCCGCGCCAGGATGGTCGACGTCTACGCCCGGACCGCCCACGTCTTTGCCTCCACCGTCCCCTTGGTGCTCGCCGCGGGCGAGGAGGAGGGGGTGCTGGTGAGCGGAGATGTCGTGATGCTGGTGGCCGCCGGCGTCGGAATGATGCGCGGCGCGACCGCCATGCGGTGGGGGGCCGCCCGGTCATGAACGAGGTCTCATCCAAGGTCTTCGCCCTGTTCATGCGTCCGCTCGCGGCCAAGGGCATCGCGGCCGAGGAGATGGTCAAAGGGACCACCGTCACCCTCGCGACGCTGCGCAACAAGAACCAGCGCGTCGACTGGGCCGATCACTGCGCCATCATGCGCAACCTGCGCGCCCACTTCACCGACGCCGAGTTCCGACAGATCGGCCGCGCGTATCTGCAGTCGCCGGGGCTGCGGTTCATGTTCGTGCTCGCGCGCGTGCTGCTGACCCCGATGGGCTTCTATCGCTGGATGAACAAGCCGCGCCAGGGCGGCGGCAACCAGATGTTCAGCTGCGTCACCCCGAGCCACCGAGAGGTCTCCGACCACGAGTGCGAGGCCGAGCTGACGCTGCCGGAGGGCTTCGAGGTCTGCTGGGAGTTCTTCGTCATCACCAGCGGCAACTTCGCCGAGATGCCGCGGCTGCTCGGCTACCCGGCCGCCGAGGTCACGCTGACGCCGATCCCGCGCGGCGGCCGGTTCCGGATGGTCGTCTCCAGGCGGACGCCGTTCCTCACGCGGATCCGGCGAGCGCTGACCTGGCCGTTCACGGTGCGGGCAGCCGCCCGCGAGCTCGAGGAGGCCCACGAGACTCTGCAAGATCGCTTCGAGCAGCTCGAGTCGGCCCGGACCCAGCTCGACCGCCAGGCCACCCGGCTGCGGACCGCGCACAAGGTCAACCAGCTCATCCAGGGCGACCTCGACCTCGATCGCACGGTCGAGATGATCGCCGAGGAGCTGACCCGCGAGGCCGGCTTCGCCGGGGTCGAGCTCGACCTCGCGGTGACGATGGACGACGTCCGGATCGAGCGCACGGTCGAGCGCGGCGCGACCGACGGCACCTGCCTGCGGCGCGAGCTCGAGGCCCAGGGCCGGCAGCGGATCGGCGAGCTGCGGGTGTTCGTCGCCGCCGGCGCCGACGCGACCGAGAGCGAGGAGCTGCTCGCGTTCATGGTGCCGAGCGTGTCGATGGCGCTGGTCAACGCGATCACGTTCCACGTGGTCGAGGACTACCGCCGCGCCTTGGAGCGTCGGGTCGCGGCCCGGACCCGCGATCTGCGGACCGCCAGGGACGAGCTGACCGCGACCGTGCAGCGCCTCGAGGAGCTGCAGCTCGATCGCGAGCGCCTGTTCCAGAACATCAGCCACGAGATCCGGACCCCGCTGGTGCTGATCATGCTCGCAGTCGACGCGGTGCTGGCCGCCCACCGCAACGTCCTCGACGTCCGCGCCACCACCAACCTCGAGACCATCACCACCAGCGCCCGCAAGCTGGTTCGGCTGGTCGACGAGCTGCTCCTGCTCGCCGCCGGCCGCGAGCGGGAGCTCACGGTCCACGCCGAGCCGATCGCGATCCACGGCGCGATCACGACCGCGGTCGGGGCCTGGCGGCTGGCGGCCGAGGCGGCGGGCCAGACCCTGGTGGTCGAGGGCGGCGCGCCGCTGGTCGCGCTGGCCGATCCGGTCGCGCTCGAGCGCATCCTCTCCAACCTGCTGTCCAACGCGATCAAGTTCACGCCGGTCGGCGGCCAGATCACGATCCGCGCGATCGCGGCCGGCGACGGGATCGCGATCGAGGTCGCGGACACCGGCCCCGGCATCGACGAGGAGCTACGCAGCCGGCTGTTCGGTCGGTTCGAGCAGGGCCAGGCCGGCGTGGCCAGCGGCCGCGGCTCGGGCATCGGCCTGTCGTTGGTCCAGCACCTGGTGCGGGCTCACGGCGGCGAGGTCACCGCCGCGGCCAACGGCAGCGCGGCCAGCGGGACGATCTTCCGGTTCACGCTGCCGCGCACCGACGCGACGCCGACCGAGCTGATCGCGGTGCCGCGGCTGGCGCCCGGCGACTTCGGGGTCGCGACCCGGATCATCGACGTGCCCGAGCGGATCGAGGCCCGGCGGCCGAGCCAGGGCGTCGTGCTCCTGGCCGAGGACGATCCGGCGCTGGCGGTGACCATCGGCAACATCCTGGCCGAGGACTACACCGTCTTGCTCGCGGCCGACGGCCACGCCGCGCTGGCGATCGCCCGGCTCCAGGCGCCCGACGTGCTGGTCACCGACATCCAGATGCCGGGTATGGACGGCCTCGAGCTGACCCGCCACTTCCTCCAGCTCGGCGCCAGCCCCACGCCGGTGCTGATGCTGACCGCGCGCGGCAGCATCGACGATCGCATCCGCGGCCTCGAGCAGGGCGCGGTCGACTACCTGACCAAGCCGTTCGAGCCGGGCGAGCTGCGGGCGCGGGTCCGGGCCCAGCTCGAGATGCGCACCCTCGCGCTGCGGCTACATCGCACCGAGAAGCTGGCCGCGCTCGGCTCGCTGTCGGCCGGCCTGGCCCACGAGCTGCGCAACCCGGCCAACGGCATCGTCAACGCGGTGGCGCCGCTGCGCGAGCTGTTGCCGCCCGAGCTGACCGCGCCCGACAGCGACGTCGGCCAGCTCATCGACGTGATGGCCGAGTGCGCGGAGCAGGTCGCGTTCCTGTCGCGCCAGCTGCTCGGCTTCCGCCGGACCGGCGAGCTCGAGCTCAAACGCACGCCGGTGAAGGACGTGCTCGATCGGGCGCTGGCCAACGCCTCGGCCGCACTGGCCAAGGTCGAGGTCCGTAAGAGGCTCGACTACGCCGGGGCGATCCGCTGCGCGCCGCCGGCGATGACCCAGGTCCTGGTCAACCTCCTCGAGAACGCGGCCCAGGCTGCGGGGGCGGGCGGCTGGGTCGAGGTGGTCACCACCAGCGACGGTGATCAGTGCACGTTCGAGATCACCGACAGCGGGCCCGGGGTCCCGGTCGCGCTGCGCCAGAAGATCTTCGAGCCGTTCTTCACGACCAAGCCGCCGGGCCAGGGCACCGGGCTCGGCCTCGCCATCTCGCGCGACCTCGTGCTCCGCCACGGCGGCAACCTCGAGGTCCGCGAACGGGCCGGCAAGAGCGTGTTCGTGATCGAGCTCGCGACCGCGCTGGCCGCCGCCTGATCATCGCCGCGCGGACGACGCGCCAGGCGTCAGTTGACCAGCTTGAGCACGCGCTCGGCCTCGGCCGGGCCCATCGCCGCCATCCGGTCCTTCTTCGGCATCCGGACGTCGGGATCGATGAGCACGTCGACGACGATCGGGCCGCGCGGGTTGCGCAGGAGGTCGGCGGCCCGCACCAGATCGCCGGGCACCGAGGCCCGCACGAACCCGGCGCCCAGGCCGCGGGCCAGCGCGCCGACGTCCATCTGGATCGGGTAGTGGACCGAGCGGCCGTAGAACGCGCGGTGACCGTTCTCGACCATGCCCAGCCGCTGATCGTTGAACACGAACACCACCAGCGGCAGCCGCTCGGCCACCGCGGTCGCGACCTCGAAGCCGTTCATCGCGAAGCAGCCGTCGCCGCAGATCGCGGCCACCGAGCGCTCGGGCCGGGCCAGCTTGGCGCCGATCGCGCCGCCGATGCTCTGGCCCATCGACCCCAGCCCGGTCATCACCACGAACGCGTCGGGGTGATCGATCGCGAGGTAGTGGGTGGCGAACAGGAAGTGCTCGCCGGAGTCGACGGTGAAGATGGTGTCGGCCGGCAGGATCGACTGGATCTCGGCGATCGCGTCCTGGGGTGCCAAGCGATCGGGCTCCGACGAGGCCAGGGCGTGGCGGATGACCCGGGTGAACGGCCGTTCGCGGGTGGTGGCCGGCGGCCGGCGCTCGAGCAGCCGGCGCAGGAACAGGGCCGCCGGCGCGACCAGGGCGTGGGTCGGTGCGTAGCTCTTGCCGATCTGCTGGCCGTCGATGTCGACGTGGACCAGCGCCCGCAGCGGCTTGAGCAACGGGCTCCAGCCGTCGGTGGCGACGTCGCCCAGGCTGGTGCCGATCGCGATCAGGACGTCGACGCCGCCCTCGAGGTAGGCCCGGCTCGACGGGTGGCCGCCAAGGCCGAACACGCCGAGCGCCAGCGGGTGGCTCTCGGGGAACACGCCCTTGCCCTTGGGCGTGGTCGCCACCGGGCAGCGGAAGTGCTCGGCGACCGCGCGCAGCCGCTCCGGCGCGGTGCCGCCGCGGGCGCCGCTGCCGACGAGGATCATCGGTCGGGCCGCGCCGCTCAGCAGCCCGGCGACCTCGTCGATGGCGCTGCCGGTGAGCGTGAACTCGAGGGCGACGTCGGAGGTGATCCGCGGTGGCACGGCCAGCGCGGTGCAGACGTCCATCGGCAGCGTGACCACGACCGGGCCGCGCTTGCCCGACAGCGCGGTGGTGATCGCCCGCCGGAGCAGCATCGGCGCGTGGGCGGGATCGGTGGCCTCGATCGCGAGCTTGCTGACGTGGCGGGTCATGCCGATCACGTTGAGGCCGTGGCTCGAGCCGTCCTGCAGCCCGCCCCGGCCCTGGACCTTGCGCGGCAGCTCGCCGACCAGCAGCAGCACCGGCAGGCCGTCGCAGTGGGCCGACGCCAGGCCGGTCATCGCGTTGAGCACGCCGGGGCCCGACGTCACCGCGGCGACGCCGAGCCGGCCGGTGGTATGGGCGTAGCCGGCGGCGGCGAACATGGCGCCGCTCTCGTGCCGGGTCTGGACGACGCGGACGTCGGTGCGATCGAGCAGCGCGTCGAACAGCGGCGAGATCGGGCCGCCGGGCAGCCCGAACACCAAGTCGACGCCGGCGTCGATCAGGACGTCGACCAACCCGTCGGCGGTGCGGCGCGGTCGGGGGGCCGGGGCCGGGGCCGGGGCCGGGGCCGCGGCGATGTCGACCAGGGAGATGTCCTGTGGGCTCGGAGGTGGCATGGGGACCTCAGCCGGTGGGTGGTGATGGCGATGTGATGGACGCTGGCGGGGAGGTCGCCAGGCCCAGTTCCTCGATGATCGCCGTGACGTCGACGGGCTTGCGCAGCACGCGGCGCGCGCCGGTGGCCCGCGCGACCTGCTCGAGCTCGGCGGTCATGCGACCGCTGGTGACGATGAGGACGAGGTCGCGGGTCGACGGGTTCGCGCGCAGTCGCCGGCACACCTCGATCCCGTCGAGACCCGGCATGTAGACGTCGATCACCAGCGCGTGCGGGCGGACGGCGCCGACCGCGACCAGCGCGTCGACCCCGTTGTCGACGTAGGTGACCTCGAGCTTGTCGGCCCAGCGCCGGAACGCGCGGCCCATGCCGCGGAGCTGCGCGGGATCATCGTCGACCACCACCACCCGGCGGCGGGCGGCGGCGAACAGCGGACGCGGGATCGGGATCTTGTGCTGGTCGAGGAAGCTGACCAGATCCGCGGCGCGGATGCGGCGATGGCCGCCCGGGGTCCGGAAGGCCACGATGTGTCCATCGTTGACCCATTTCTTCACCGAGCTTGGATTGACCTGGAGCAATACTCCGACTTGCGTGGAGGTAAGCAGGTGCTCGGGGCTGATCATTTCCAGGGTCACGAATTCCTCAGTAACGCCGCTTCAGTCCATGTGTCAACGACGATCCCGTCTCACACAGTCGTTGTCAAAGGTAAGGAAACCACCACTTGCGCGTCTCACACAATCCCCTCATGAGGGTGAGCGGATCCCGCATCCGCAGCCTCGGAAACAGCGCTGCGCAGAACCAGTGCAGTCAGGCAAGGGCCCGACCGCGGTCACCCGTGAAGGGTGTGGTTCCACTGGATCAGGTAGCGATCGGGTAGCGGATGGTGACCGTCGCGGTGCGAGCATGGTTGCGGCTCCCTTCCACGCCGTTCGATCTCACGACGTCGGGGAGGGTACGCGCGACCCCATGGCCGGCTTCTTAGGGTCAGCCTTGTAGGGCCGTCCCGCGAGCGGGTTGCGCGGCTGCGAAAACGGGGTCTCAACCGGTCCGCGCGCGGTCGAGGATCCTCAGAGAGGTGCACCGACCATCTGGATCGTCGTCGGCGTGGTCGAGCCGCCGCGCGGCTCCAGGCTGATCGCGGGTCGGAAGCTGGCGATCGTCGACGGCGCGGTGCCGGCGAGCTCGAGCACGCCATCCGCGCGGCGCTCGAGGATGCCGGCGGAGATCGGCGCGCCGTCGGCGGGCACCAGCCACAGCTGGTAGTCGTGGTCGACGTGAGCCGGCAGCTCGAACGCGACCACCAGCCAGCGCCGACTGCCGGGATCGATCAGCACGCGGGCCCGCGCCGGACCGTCGCCGCCGAAGCTCGCGACCTGGAGCTCGGGCGCGCGGACCGGGGCCAGCGCGCGGTCGGCGCGCCGCAGCCGTACGGCTTGTTCGGCGAGCTGGGAGCGGGCAGCGATCAGCACCGCGGCGGCGGCGGCGATCAGGCCGAGGCCGGTGAGCGTCAGGCCGATCGCGAGCGGTCGGGCGAGTCCGCTCCGACGGCGCACGCGCGGCTCGGCCAAGGTCGCCGCCAGTCGACGCCACGCGCCGGCCCCCGGTCGCACCGGCGGCGGCGCCAGCGCCAGCCAGGTCGCGGCCTCACGCAGGTCGAGCAGCTCGGCTCCGTCGAGCTCGCGATCGTCGCCGGGCTCGAGCTCGAAGCCGAGCCCGAGCGCGGTCAGCTCGACCGCGTGACTGGCCGGCCGCGGCGTCATGGTCGCCGCCATCGCGAGGATCGATCCATGGGAGAGGCTCGATCCGGGTACGCGCCACCGCGGCGGCCGGATCGTCGCGATCGGCGCTCAGGCTCGGGCCGCGACGGCCGCGAGCGCGTGCCGCACATCGGCGATCAGCTCGTCGGGGTCCTCGAGGCCGATCGACATGCGGAGCAGATCGGTGGGCACCGGCGAGTCAGGTGGTTCGACCGAGGCGCGGTGCTCGACCAGCGACTCGACGCCGCCGAGCGAGGTCGCGCGCGCGAACCAGCGCAGCCGAGCGGCGACCGCGAGCGCAGCTGGCGCGCCGCCCCGCACCCGCAAGGACAGCATCCCGCCGAAGCCGCCGGTCATCTGCCGGGACGCGATCGCGTGGCCGGGGTGGGACGGCAGGCCGGGGTAGAGCACCGCGACCAGCGCGGGATGGCCGTCGAGGGCCGCGGCCAGCGCGAGCGCCGAGCCGCTCTGCCGGCGGACCCGCAGCGCGAGCGTCCGCATGCCGCGGTGCAGCAGCCAGGCCTCGAACGGGCCGAGGATCGCGCCGGCGTCGTGGCGATGGGCGGCGAGCCGGGCCCAGGCCGGATCGCGGCGGGCGGTGCACAGCGCGCCGGCGATCACGTCGGAGTGGCCGTTGAGGTACTTGGTGGCGGCGTGCATCACCAGGTCGGCGCCCAGCGCCAGCGGCCGGGTGTGGACCGGGGTCGCCACCGTCGAGTCGACGCACAGGCGCGCGCCGGCGGCGTGGGCCTGCTCGGCGGCGGCGGCGAGATCGACGACGTCCCAGGTTGGATTGGCCGGACTCTCCAGCCACACCAGCCGGGTCTGGCCGGGCCGGAGCGCGGCCGCCAGCGTCCCCGGCAGGTGGGCGTCGATCAGGCTGAGCTCGAGCCGCCAGCGGGCGCAGAACTCGACCAGCCACGCCCGCAGCCCCCAGTACATCGTGCGCTGGGCGATGACGTGATCGCCGGGGGCCAGGGTCTGGAACACCGCGGTGGCCGCGGCCATGCCCGAGGAGAACAGCAGCGCGCCGTCGGCGCCCTCGAGCGCGCCGAGCAGGGCCTCGGCCGGCTCGCTGGTCGGGTTCTGGTCGCGGCCGTAGCCACGATGCGAGGGCAGGCGATAGTCGACATCGCGGGCGAACGTGGTCGCCGGGTGGATCGACGGGGCGACCGCGCCGGTGTCGGCGCTCGGGGTGACCGCGCCGTGGGCGAGCAGCGTGTCGATCGAGGGCGACGACGCGGGCGACGGCGGCGGCGGCGAGATCATCGCGGCGCCGGGGCCGGTGTGGGTGAGGGCGTCGGTGGCGCGGGCGGCGTCGG
>JAYVSF010000489.1:0-3128 GCA_043775605.1 Myxococcales bacterium | reverse complement strand
TTGCGGCGCAAGGTCAGCCTGTTCGGCGCGCTCGCGGTGATCCCGGTGATCGTGGTGGTCGCGGTGCTGTCGGCGGTGATCGGCGACGCGGCGCCGGCCGAGACCAGCTACGGCGGCGCCTGGTACTCGGCGTTCGTCCAGGCCGCGCTGCCCGAGGAGGCGTGCAAGATCGCCGTGGTCTACTGGCTGGTCTGGAAGCACCCCGCGTTCGACGAGCGGCTCGACGGCATCATCTATGCGACCCGGGCCGGGCTCGGCTTCGCCCTGGTCGAGAACGTGTTCTACCTGCTGGGCCAGAGCGACACTCAGCAGATGGTCGTGGTCTGGCTGTTGCGAGCCGCGCTGGCGGTGCCCGGCCACGCGCTGTGGACCGGCGTGATCGGCTACCTCGCGGCGCGGCGCCGCTTCGATCGGGTCGGCCCCGGCCTGATCGGCGGCTACCTGCTCGCGGTCGCGCTCCACGGCGGCTACGACGTCACCCTGTTCCTGCGGGTCCCGGTCCTGCGCGACGGCAAGGACGGACTCGGCGGCCTGCTGCTGCTGGCCGCGCTGGCGATGATCGTGCTGTCGTGGATCCTGTTCCGGCGGATGGCGAAGAAGGCGCTCGCGCTCGACGACGACGCCGCCCAGGCCCGCAGCGCGGCGACCGCGGTCGCGAGCTAGGTAGCCGGCTCGCCGTCGAGGGCCTGCGCGATCTGCGGCAGGCGGGCGAAGGCGTCCTTGTCGGTCGCCTTCTCGAGGGCGTCGGCGGCCTTGATGATGCCGGCGCCGACCAGCCGGGCCAGGGTCGCGTCGAGGCTCTGCATACCGTCGGCCTGGCCGCCCTGGATGAAGCTGCCGATCTGCGAGGTCTTGCCCTCGCGGATGATCGACGCCAGGGCGACGTTGCCGATCAGCACCTCGTGGGCCGCGACCCGGCCCGAGCCGTCGGCCTTGCGCAGGAGCTGCTGGGCGACGATGCCAGCCAGCGAGTCGGCGAGCAGGCCGCGGATCTGCGGCTGCTGCTCGGCCGGGAAGGCGTTGACGAAGCGATCGATCGTCGCCGCCGCCGAGTTGGTGTGGACGGTGGCGAGGATCAGGATGCCGAAGCTCGCGAGCTGGAGCGCGGCCTTCATCGTGTCGGGCCCGCGCAGCTCGCCGACCAGGATGACGTCGGCGTTCTCGCGGCCGGCCGAGCGGATGGCCTCGAGGAAGGTCGGGACGTCGACGCCGACCTCCTTGTGGGTGATCAGGCACTGCTGGCTCTGGTGCACGAACTCGACCGGATCCTCGATCGTCAGGATGTGACCGCGGCGCGTGCGATTGATCTGATCGATGATCGCGGCGAGCGTGGTCGACTTGCCGCTGCCGGTCGGCCCGGTGACCAGGACCAGGCCGGCGGTGAGCTCGGCCAGCTTGCGCACGCCGGCCGGGCAGTCGAGCTGATCGAGGGTCAGGATCTTGGTCGGGATGGTGCGGAACACCGCGCCCGGGCCGGTGGTCTTGACCAGGCAGTTGCCGCGGAACCGGGCCTTGTCGCCGAACGCGTAGGCGAAGTCGAGGTCGCGGTTGGCGGCGAAGGTCGCGCGCTGGGTCGGGGTCAGGATCTCGTCGAGCATCGCGGCGACCTCGGCCGCGGCCAGCGCCCGGTTGCCGCCCTCGACCAGATCGCCGCGGACCCGCAGCATCGCCGGGTAGCCGGGCGCGAGGTGAAGGTCCGAGCCGCCGCGGGCCAGGAGCAGGTCGAACAGCGCGTCGATGGTGGGCACTACAAACCTCTACGGCATTGCCGGGGTCGGCGGACGGCGGAAGGCAGACCCCGAACTTCCCCCGAGAACCCGAACACCCAGAGTCATTGTTGATCGCTCGCCAAGGCTCGCTATTCTGTCTTCTTGCCGGCGCCGAACAGGCCGCCGAGTCGGCCCTTGAGATCGCCGGCGGGGCGCGCGGCGGGCGCGGCGGCCGGGGCCGGACCGCGCAGCGCGAGGGCGAGGTCCTTCTTGCTGTCGGCGGCGCGGATCGCTGTGTCCTCGCTGATCCGGCCGGCGCGAGCCAGCTCGAGCAGCGAGTCGTCGAGCCGGATCATGCCGAACGCGCGCCCGCGCTGCTGCAGGCTGGGGACCTGGAACAGCTTGTTGTCGCGGATGAGCGCGGCCAGCGGCAACACGCCGGTCAGCAGCTCGACCGCCGCGACCACGCTGGTACCGTCGGCGGACGGCAGCAGGCGCTGGGCGACCACGAACCGCAGCGCCGCGGCGAGCGACATCCGGACCTGCTGCTGATCGTCGGGCGGGAACATGTCGATCAGGCGATCGAGGCTCTTGGCCGCCGACGGCGTCGACATGGTCGCCATCACCAGGTGGCCGGTCTCGGCCGCGGTCAGGGCGATCTCGACGGTCTCGCGATCGCGCAGCTCGCCGATGACGATGACGTCCGGATCCTCGCGCAGGCTGGCCTTGAGCGCGGCCGCGAAGCTGCGGGTGTGGTTGCCGACCTCGCGCTGCGAGATCACGGCGCGCTTGCGCGGGTGCCGGATCTCGACCGGATCCTCGATCGTGAGGATGTGGTGCGGCTTCTGGCTGTTGATGAGATCGACCAGCGCGGCCAGGGTCGTGGTCTTGCCGTGGCCGTTGGGTCCGGCGATGACGACCAGGCCCTGGTGGTAGGTGGTGACCTTGGCCAGCTCGCGCGGCAGGCCGAGCTGCTCGAGGGTCGGCGGCGCCGACAGCACCAGCCGGAAGCTGCCCTTCACGCCGCCGCGGAAGCGCGAGATGTTGGCGCGCAGCCGGCCGGCGCCCTCGACGTCAAGCGCGGCGTCGACGTAGCCGCGGGCGTCGAGCTGGGTCTTCTGGGCCGGCGACAGCAGCGTGGTCAGCATCCGCTCGACGTCGCTGGCCGACAGCGGCCGACCGGTGGCCGCGAGGCCGCGCACGGTGCGCTCCATCGGCGGTCGGTCGCCGGCCAGGTGGAGGTCGGAGGCGTTGCGCTCGCGGGCGCCGATCAGGATCGCGAGCAACTCGGGCGTGGCGCGGGCCTTGCCCTCGGCCAGCGGCGGCAGCGGCGCCAGCGTCGGGGCCGCGGTGATGGTGTGGCGGCGCGACGGCGCGTAGCCGGCGGCGCCGGGCGCGGGGCCCGCGGGCGAGCGGGCG
>JAYVSF010000488.1:0-6412 GCA_043775605.1 Myxococcales bacterium | reverse complement strand
CGCCCGACTCGAACGCGAACAGGTTGGTGATGCGGTAGCGCACGCCCCAGGTGAGCAGGCCCGACATCCGGATCGCGGCCGGGGCCCGGATCAGCTCGGGCACCCAGTCGAGCTCGACCATGATCGACGATCGGGGCAACGGCTCGGCCTCGAACGCCAGCACCGGCCGGAGCTGCTGGCGCAGGCCCTGATCGTGGAAGAACGTGGTCGCGCCGGCGGGCTCGGCCATGGCCGCGTCGACCAGCACCCCGCCGACGTGGACGCTGACCGAGCGGCCGAGCGCCTTCGACGCCATCAGGTACAGCGCGGCGGTGCGAAGGTGCGCGCCCTCGAACGAGCGCTCGAACGACTTGCGGAACGCGAGCGCGACCGCGGGCTGGCCGGGGAACAGCCGGTTCTCGCCGACGCCCATCTTGAACGAGGCGTGGGCGAACGCCGTCACCCGCTTGGGATCGTCGGTCGGGGTGGCGCGGACCCGGACCAGATCGGTGAGGCCGATGCCGAACTCGGCGACGTCGCCGAGGCCGACGAACAGGTCGCTGTACAGGCCGCCGCCGGTGTCGACGCCCGAGGTCGACCACATCATCGCGGCCGGCAAGAGGCGACCGCTGGGCGCGGAGAAGATCATCGGGAAGGTCATGACCAGCGGCGGCCGGGGCGGGGGCGCGACCTCGGGCGGCGGGCTGTCCGGCTGCCACGGCGCCCGCTCGTCGGGGCCCGCGGGCTCGTCGGCCGGCGAGGACGGCGTCGGTGGCACCCCCGGATCGGGCGCCGGCGCGGGCAACGGCGGCAGCGGCACCGGCTGCGCGCGCGCCAGCCCGACGCCAACGACGAACGCGGACACGGACACGAGAGAGACGAGCGTGGTCTTGGGCATGGGGCCTCGCTAGCTGCAGAAGAGCCGGGCGGTGCGGCAGGCGATCGCGCCCCAGGGCACGAACAGCTCGCCGCCCAGCCGGATGTCCCAGTCGACGACCGACTGGACGCCGGCCGACGACGTCGCGTCGTCGACCTGGTAGCCGACGCTGGCGTCGAACGAGAACGCGGGGTGCAGGTACCAGCGCACGCCGAACCGGCCGATCACGCCGGTGCTGATCGTCGGCGCGCCGGCGCGATCGAGATCGAACGACGGCGCCCGCCCGACCTCGGCGATGGCGACGGTGTCGCCACCGACCGCGACCTCGATCCCGCCGGCCGGCAGCAGCAGCCGACGCCGCGCGCTGGCGGTGCTGGCGCCGCCCAGCTCGAGCACCGCCGAGCTGACCCGGGCGCCGACGTGGAGGGTGACCGGGGCCAGCCGGCCCGGCAGGCGCTGGCGCACGACAAGGTACAGATCGGTCACCGCCTCGTCGACGGTCAGCGCACCGTGCAGCTCGCGGCGCGGCACGCCGAGGCGAAACGCCAGCGCCACCGCCGGCCAGGATCCCGTGCGCGGCAACGGCAGCGCGAGCTGGAGGCCGACCGCCGGCAGCGGCGCGCTGACCTCGTCGAGGCTGATCGCCGAGGTGTGGCGATACTCGAGCTGCGCCAGATCGCCGAACCCGATCGCGAGCACGCCGGCCGACGACAGGACGCCCGGCTCACGCAACAGGCTGCCGTCGTAGCTCAGGGCCAGCACGTACGGCCCGACGGTGTCGGCGACCGGCGTGCTGAACAGCCGCGACGAGTGGTACGGGCCGCGCATGAGCCGCCGCCAGCTCGCGTCGGGGCGCCGGCTGGTCTCGGGATCGGCGGCGGCCGACCGCGCCGCGCCCAGCATCGGCACCAGCGCGAGCATCAGGCGCTGCACGCGCCAGCCATCCATCGCTCCGGTGTCGCGCGAACCGGCGTGACGGCCCCAGGCCGCGCGCGTGAGATCGGCGTGACGCGGCCGACCGCACCCGCCGGCAGGTACAATGACGCGCATGCACGACATTCCTGGGGGGGCCGGGCTGCCCGATCCGTGTCAGCCCGATGGCTTCGAGCGCGGCGCCGTGGTGCCGACCGTCGTCGAGCGCCACGCAGCGGAGATGATGGCGACCGGGGTCGCGTCGATCGTGCGCCTCGTGGTCCGCGTCGCCCTGGCGTTGCTGGCGATCGATCTGCTGGTGACGCTCGGCCGCGGCATCTACGACTCGCCGGTGAACGGCGTCAACCCGCGGGTCGCCGACGCCCTGCTGACCTTCCTCGCGCACCTCGACGAGACCGCCTGGCTACGCGGTCACCTGCCCGGCTGGGCGGTCGGGGTCATCGCGATCGCGATCGTGCTGGCGATCTACGTCGCCGGCCTGTGGTTCGACGAGCTGTTCGCCGGGCTCACGGCCACGCCCGGTGTCGCCGGTGCCCGGGTCGCGGGCCTCGCGCTCGATAGCGCCACGTTCGTCATCGATCGCGGCGTCGCCCTCACCAGCCGACCGCTCGGGCGCCGGGGCGAGATCATCGCGCGCCTGGTGGTCATCGCCAGCAGCCTCGCCGCCGCGCTCGGGCTGCTCTACCTGCAGCCGCCGCACCGCTGGCTCGCGCTGGTCGAGGTCGAGGCGACCTTCGGCCTGTTCGCGACCTTCGGTCACTACGCGCTGCTCGGCCTGGCGTACAGCGCGGCCGCCTTCCTGATCCTGCAGGTGCTCTTCCAGGGCCCGGCGCTGGTCCGCCTGGCGCGCTACCGGCATCCAGGCACGATCACGAGCTGGCTCGCCCCGGCCGGCGGCGCGGGTACGACCGGCCTCGCGGTCGTCCACTGGTCGGATCTGCACGTCACCCCGTTCGCCGACAGTCTGCGCACCGATCGCGCGTCCACCGGCGGGAACCAGGCCCTGCGAGCCCTGGTCGAGGCCGCGGTCGCCGACGCCGACGCGATCGACGCGATCATCGTCACCGGTGACGCCACCGACGCCGGGCGCAGCGCGGAGTGGGCCGAGTTCTTCGCGCTGACCGCGCCCGTGCTGGCCAAGTTGGTCCTGGTCCCGGGCAACCACGACCTCAACATCGTCGATCCGCTGCGCTGGGAGATCGTCGGCGACCACGACGGCTGTGGCCGGGCCTTGCGCGAGGCCCGGCTGCTGGCCGCCCTCGACCGGGTCCAGGGCGACCGGGCCATGGTGCTGGCCAAGGACGGGTCATCGATGATCACCCTGCGCGCGTATCTCGCACCGCACGCGACGGTGCTCGCGCTGTTCTACGATCATCCGACGCCACCGCAGGCGGCGGTGGTGCGGGCCTGCTTCCGGCACGCGTTCCCGATGGCGGTCGCGCTCCCGGGCGGGTTCTACGTCCACGTCTTCGACAGCAACGACCGCGCCGGCAACGTCGCGACCAACGCCTTCGGCCGGATCGAGGACGGCGCGCTCGAGCGGTTCGTCGTGCTGTCGAGGCTGCTCGGCGACGCCGGCCAGTTCATCGCGCTGCACCACCACCTCGGCTACCCGCCGAGCATCCACGAGCGCGGCTGGCTCGAGCGCCGGGCCGCGCGCTTCCTCGTGCTGCAGAACGCCCGCGAGCTGGCGATCCGGATCCGCGGGCTCGGTCACACCGTCGTCCTGCACGGCCACCGCCACATCGGCTACGAGGGCCAGCTCGACGGCGACATCGACATCATGTCGGCCCGCTCGTCGACGCTCGGCGACAGCTACCGCGGCGTCCACACGCCGGGCTTCCGGCGCATCCGCATCGAGCGCGCCGGTGAGCGCGGGACCCGGGTGACCGCGGTGACCGGATCGTAGGCCGGCCCGGGCCACGTCAACCGGCCGCGGATCGTGGGATGCTGGCGGGCGATGGACAAGCCGACCGCGCCGCGCGAGGAGTCACTGGGCAGCTTCGAGATGCTGTGGGACTGCAGCCACTGCGACACCAAGAAGAACCTCGGCGTCACCCACCGCCACTGCCCCAACTGCGGCGCGCCGCAGGACGCGAGCAAGCGCTACTTCCCCAGCGACGCCGACCGGGTGGCGGTCGCCGATCACCTCTTCACCGGCGCCGATCGGGTGTGCCCGTCGTGCGGGACCGCGCAGTCGGCGAAGGCCCACAACTGCGGCAGCTGCGGCAGGCCGATCGACGGCGCGGCGGTCCCGCTGGTGGTCGAGAAGCAGCCGGTCAGGGCCAAGGGCAAGCCGTGGGGCTGGTACGTGCTCGCGGTGGTGGTGCTGCTCGGCGTCGCGATCTGGTGGCAGTGCATCCGCAAGAAGAACATCGAGCTCGACGTCACGGCCCACCGCTGGACCACCGAGATCGCCGTCGAGGAATACCGCGAGGTCGGCGAGCAGCAGTGGCGCGATCAGGTCCCGACCGGCGCGCGCGCGACCTCGTGCTCGCAGAAGGAGCGCTCGACCAGGGACGTCCCCGACGGCGAGGACTGCGCCAAGGTCAAGCGCGACAACGGCGACGGCACGTTCAGCGAGATCAACCAGTGCACGCCGAAGACCCGGCGCGAGTCGGTGATGGGCGACTGGTGCGACTACCGCATCGACCGCTGGACCAAGGTCGACAACCTGATGGAGAAGGGCGGCGGACTCAAGGTCGTGTGGCCGACCGCGCCGCCGCCGCCGGCGATCGTCGGCCAGGGCGCCCGCCGCCCCGGGGCGCGGACCGCGACCTACACGCTCGATCTGTACGACGGCAAGAGCGAGCGGAGCTGCGACGTGTCCGAGGCCACCTGGCGCAAGTACGCCGACGGCCAGCACGTCAAGGCCAAGGCCCGCGCCTCCAGCGGCGAGCTGGTCTGCTCGACGCTGTGACCCTTGGCGAGCGATCAACAATGACGCTGGGCGTTCGGGGTCACGCGTGGAGGAGCGGGGTCTGCCTTCCTCCCGCTCGCGGGTCCAGGCAATGCAGTACAGGCTGCTACCTGGCGTTGACGCCGACCCAGGCGTCGTCGGCCGCCGGGCGGACCTCGACGCTGCCCCAGATCGCCGCGCGATCGGCGCCGGCCCGCTCGCGGGCAAGGGCGCTGCGCGGCTCGGCGAAGCTGCGCAGGATCACCACCGCGCCGGGCGCGGCCGCGCGCCGGATCGCGGCGAACAGGCGGCGGCGGTAGGCGGCGCCGCCGCCGTCGAGGATGTTCGACAGGGTGAAGCCATCGAAGCTGGCGGCTGGCGCGCGCTCGAGGTACTCGGCGGCGTCGGCCTGCTCGAGCTGGATCGTGCGCGCCTGGAGCGGCGGCGACGGATCGGGCGCGTCGCCGAGCAAGAGCGCGCGCAGGTAGACGTTGTCGCGATTGCCGTGACGGCCGAGCCCGCGCTCGAGCCGGGCCCGCATCACCGCGCCCAGCCGGCGCGGCAGGCCGACCAGCAGCGGCGTGGCGTAGACCGCGCGCAACGCCGTCACCGACAGCAGGCCGTCGAACGCGGCCCGGAACCGCCGGGTGTCGAGGTGCGCGCGCCAGTACGCGAGCTGGGCCGCGGGCTCGTCGAGATCGAGCAACGCGCGGAGGTGAGCGCGCGACCAGCCGACCAGCGGCGCGGCGGCGCGGCCGGCGGCCATCAGCCGCTCGGCGGTGCCACGGACCACCGGGTCGCCGGCGATGCGGCCGGCGGCGTAGGCGAGTTGCACCGGGTTGAGGTCGACCGCGGCGACGTCGTGATCGGGCGCGAGCGCCAGCGCGGTGCACCCGGCCGAGGCGATGCAGAACACCCGGCCGCCGGGCGCGAACGCGGCGCGCTCGATCGCCGCGTCCTCGTACATGCGGCCGAACAGGAGCTGGCGCGGCCCGCGCTGGGCGTCGAACCGCCCGCGCGCCCAGCCGGTGGTGCCGGCGGCCGCGGTCACGTCCACCCGGGCAGGCTCGCCGCGACCCAGGCCAGGACCAGGAACGAGGCGTTCTTGACCACCATCCCGGCCGGGTCGTGGATGATGTGGCGCGACCAGATCAGGCCGTTGGCGTTGAGCGCGACCAGCAGCGCGGTCTGGGCGATCGCACACGGCAGCGGCGCCACCGCGCTCAGCACCCAGCCGGCCAGCGACGTCTCGACCACGCCGAGCGCGAGCAGAAACGGCACGCCGAACCGCGGGCCGTAGGTCGGCACCGCCCGCACCACATCGCGCTGGTGCGGATCGCCGTTCATCAACTTGCACCACAGCCCCTCGTACAGCCACACCGCGGCGACGGCGACGCGGACCAGCCAGGCCGGCGGCATCAGCTCGGCCATCAGCCCGCCTGGCCGTGCGGCGCGCGCGACTCGATCTCGTGCCGCATCGCCCGTAGGATGTGACGGTGGAACGCGTGGCACACCGTGGCCTCGACCGGCTTCCACATCGCCCGCGGCCGACGCGCGCACGTGTAGCTGGTGACGCTCGCGACCTCGGTCCGCCCGTCGGGCAGCGGCCGCAGCGTGTACTCGCCGCCGGCCAGCTTGATGCCGCCGCCGACCTTCAGCTCCTGCTCGACGACGGCGAACCGATAGAGCCGGTTGACCTCGATCTCGGTGATGCGCTTGATGAG
>JAYVSF010000487.1:0-22277 GCA_043775605.1 Myxococcales bacterium | reverse complement strand
GCCCGCAGCTGATCGTGCAGCTCGGCCACCTCGCGCCGCAGCCGATCGACGTCGACCCGCGCGATCGCGACCCGCAGCTCGGCGCAGGCCACGGCCGCCACGCCGTGCTCGGCGATGCGATCGCGGTGGGCGCCAGCGGTCGCATCAGCGCGGGTTCGAGCCTCGCGGGCGTCCACCTCGGCGGCCCCGACCGCGGCCCGCAGACCACGCACCGCGGTCTCGCGCGCGACCCGGGCGGAGGTCAGCGCAGCCCCGGCGGCGGTCAGCGCGGCCTCGGCGGTCGCCACCTGCCGGTCGGCGGCGCCGACCGCGTCCTGCCAGGCGGTGACCGGCAGCGCGGCCCGCTCGGCGGTCAGCGCCTTGGCCCACACGCCGGCGTGATCGAGCGCGCGCGCGGCCTGGCGCGCCCCGTCGAGGATCGTCCGAGCCTGGACCTGCGTCGCGCGCGCAGCCTGCACCCGGCGCTGGGCGTCGTCGTGCGCGGCCCGCGCGGCCGCGACCGCGGTCTGGGCCACGACCACCGCGGCGTCGGCGAGGTCGGTGGCCGCGCTGTCGCCGGTCGACAGGCTGGCCAGCCGGCGCGCGAGCTCGGCGGCGTCGGCCTCGACGGTGCGCAGCTCGGCCTTGCAGGCGGCGACCGCGACCGCCCAGGGCTCGGCCAGCACGGCCTGGGCCTGGCTGACCTCGGCGCGCCGCCGCTCGACGTCGGCCTGCTGCGCCTCGAGCTGCGCGCCATGACGGGCCGCCGCCGTGCGCGCCAACTCGAGCCGACCGCGCCATCCGTCGACCTCGGCCACCAGTTCGGTCGCGCGCGTGCGCAGCCCGACCTGCCAGGGCTCGCCCAGCCGGGCCAGGCGGCTGGCGAGGTCCTCGCGATCGGCGGTGCCCAGCTCGGCCTCGGCGGCGGCGAGCTGCGCCTGCACCGCCGTGGCCTCGTCGCCGGTGGCGGCCGCGGCCCGCTGCTCGGCGAGCTCGGCGTCGCGCAGGTGGTCGGCGATCCGCCGGGTCGCGTCGTCGGACCGCGCCCGCAGCCCCTCGAGCTCCTCGACCGACGCGGCCGCGTGCTCGACCAGGAGCGCCTCGCCGTCGCGCAGCCAGCGCGCGCGCAGGTCGGCGGCGGTCTGGCGTGCGGCGTCCTCGCCCGCGGTGATCTCCAGCTCGAGCAGATCGTCGATCGCGAGCGCGAGCACGCGGCGGGCCGCGATCGTCATCGCCTCGCCGGTGGTGGTCGCGACCGCGGCGGCGCCGTCGCTGGCCGCGCGCACGGTAAGCGGCCTCCGGGGCCGGACCACGATCGACAGCCCACCGCCGAGCGCCGCCTCGGCAATGCGCAGCTCGTCGCGCAGGGCCCGCACCGTCGCCAGCCGCGCGACCGTCGGCAGGCTGTCGCCGACGTCGGCGCGCAGCCGGGCCGCCGCCTGGCGCAGCTCGACCGCGCGATCATGCTCGCGCACGCCGGCGGCCGCGGCCTGGACCGCGGCCGCGAGCCGGTCGCGCAGTCCGCGCAGCCGGCCGTAGACCTCGACCTGGACCAGCCCGCGCTGGGTCGCCTCGAGCCGGGCCAGCGCGGCCTCGTCGGTGGCGACCGCCGCCTGCGACGTCTGGTGCTGGGCCCGCGCCTGCTCGACCGCGGCCTCGGCGGCCTTGATCGCGGCGTGGTGCACGCCGACCTGCTGCGCGCGGGCCAGGGTCGCGTCGAGCTGGGTGCGCTCGGCGCCGAGCTGCAGCACGCGGTTGTCGAGCCCCTGGCGTTCGAGCGCACGGGCGGCGCGCTGATCGTTGCTGCGCGCTTCGCGCTGACGCTCGCGCGCCTGCTCCAGCGCGTCGTCGGTCCGCGCGACCTCGCCGGCCACCTCCTGCGCCACCGCCTCGGCCCGCTCGACCGCGGTGGTCGCCACCCGGGCCGCGGCCTCGCCGTCGACGATCCGCGTCACCGCCTCGCTCGCGCCCTGCAGCTCGGTGGCGGCGGCGACCCGCGCGGCCGCCCGCTCGCGCGCACCTTGCTCCGCCGTCCGCAGCTGCGCCTGCAGCTCGGCCGCCCGCAGCTCGGCCTCGGGGCTGGCGTGGACCAGCGTGTCGAGCCGGCTCCGCACGTCCTCGACCGCGAGGTCGGCGGCCGCCAGCGCGGTCATCGCCGCCGCCGCGCGGGTCGCCGCCGCCGTGACCGCGCCACCGAGCCGCTCGACCGTCGCCGCCTGATCGGCGAGCTCGCGGGTCCGCTGCTCGACCTCGCGCAGCGCGAGCTCACGCACCTCCACCGCGCCCCGCAGACGATCGCGCTCGACCGTCGCCGCCAGCGCGTGCTCCGCGGCCGCGTGGCGCCGGGCCGCGTCGTCGAGGTCGACCTGGGCCGCGTCGCGCTGGCGATGGAGCTGCTTGATCCGCTCCTCGACGGCGGCGCTGTCCCGGGCCTGGCGCTCGAGCTCCTCCTGCTCGCGCCGCAGCCGGGCGATCCTCTCGGTGTTCTCGATCCACGGCGAGCCCGCCGCGCGCTTGCGCTGCCCCTTCGGCGTGAACGCCTGCGCGACCTTGTCGTCGGCAGCGTCGAGCACCTGCTTGAACACCGGATCCTGGGCCAGCGCCCCGAGCGCCGCGATCAGCCGCTCGCGCCCCGAGTCATCGGGGTCCTTGTCGAGCTTCGCCGCGAACAGCACCTTGCGCACGCTGTCCTGCGATTGATCGGCGAGCAGGACCTGGGTCAGGAAGCTCTCGGGGAACGGCTGGCGGCCCTGGCCACCGGGCGCGGCCAGCCCCCAGCGCAACAGCTCGCGCAGCCGCTTGTCGACCTCGCGACCCGAGGCCTCGGCGGTGAACGTCCGGGCGTCCTTCGACGACTCCAGGGTCGAGCGCCCGGCCGAGCCGCCGAACACCTTGGTCACCCGCCAGTGCCGCCCACTGTCGTCGCACAGGGTCAGCGCCACCCGCGGCTCGCCGGCGTCGTACCAGGACGCGAACCGCTCGGCGTGGGTCGAGCCGTGCTGGAGCAGCAAGACCGCGCGGATTGCCCAGGCCAGGCTCGACTTGCCGAGATCGTTGGGCCCGTACAGCACGTTGAGGTGCGGGCCGAGCTCGACCTCGGCCTGCTCGATGCACTGGAACCGCTCGACCGCGAGCTTGACCAGCCTCATGGCTGGCGCTCCTCGCGCACCAGCCGGAAGAGATGATAGAGCGCGGCCCGCGCGACCTCGGGCTCGTCGCCTTGCTCGAGCGCCTGCAACCGGGCCACGGTCGCCCGCAGCACCGCTGGCAGGCCGGCCAGCGACGCCTCGATGCCGCGGGTGTCGAGCGACAGCGCACGACGATCGAGCTGGAGGATGCCGACCCGCCCGTGCGACGCGCTGGTGCCCTTGAGCTCCTTGAGGATGACCTCGGCCTCCTCGAGCTCGGGCGCCGACAGCCGGGCGGTGACGATCAGCCGCAGCACGGTGCGGCCGAGCTGCTCGGTGCGCAGATCGCGCAGGTCGGCGAGCGAGCTCACCCGCCGCTCCTGCCAGTGCCAGTACGCGACCGGCTCGGCCGCGAGCGTGACCCGGCGTGCGCGGCTGACGAACACCGCGACCACGTTGCCGGCCCCGGGCTCGTCGAACGACGTCGGCTCGGGCGTGCCCGGGTAGACCACCGGCGGCCGGGCCCCGGGCGGGACCTCGCGGAAGCTGTGGGTGTCGCCGATCGCGAGGTAGTCGAAGCCGCGCAGGGCGGCGGCCTCCTTCGCGATCGGGAAGTTGGTCTGGCAGTCGACCGCGTCGAAGGTGCTGCCGTGGACCAGGCCGATGCGGATGCGCGGATCGCCGGGCGCGCGAGCCGGCAGCGCCAGCGCCGGGTCGTCCTGGCCGGCGCGCGAGCGACAGGGCCGGGCGTGCAGCACGGCGACGTCGTTGAGGGTCCAGGTGAAGGCGTCGTCGTCGACGACGTGGACCCAGTCGGGCAGCGCGCGCCGGAACGGATGGCCGCGCTCGTAGACCGACTGCGCCTGCAACGGATCGTGATTGCCCGGCAACAGGAACACGGGCCGCCGCGGTCGCCAGGCCGCGAGCTTGGTGGCGACCGGCTCCCACCACTCGCGATCGGGGCTGGGCTCGTCGAACAGATCGCCCGCGCACAGCACGGCGTCGACCGCGCGCTGTTCGGCGACCAGCAGCACCTTGTCAAGCACGTCGAGGCGGGCCCGGGTCAGCCGGGTCTCGTCGGCCTCGGCGAAGCCAGGGAAGCGCTTCCCCAGGTGCCAGTCCGCGGTGTGGAGCAGCTTGAGGGCCACGTCGTCAGCCTCCGGCCTGGTCATGCAATCTCGATCTCCGCGTCGACCAACTGGGCGAGCTCCGGCGGGTGATAGCGCCGTTCCTCGGTGTGGCGCCGCCACCGGCGGTAGCGCTCGTCGTCGCCGGCCCGCAGCGCGGCGATCTCCTGATCGCGGCCGTCGATCGCGGTCTGCGCGGCCTGGGCCTGGCGCTCGGCGGCGGTGCGCTGGTCGGCGCCCATCGCGCGATCGCGGGCATCCTGGGCCCGGGCCAGGTGCGCGATGGCGGCCGCGCGCTGGCGCTCCAGCAGCAGCAGGCGATCGGCGAGGAACCGCTCGATCTGCTCGAGCGTGCGCTCGAAGCGCGGCTGCTCGAGGCGGCTGGCGGCGCCGCTGGTGTGGAACAGCAGCTCGTCGAGCGCGTCGGCCAGGGCGTCGTCGGTGATCGCGACCGTGGGCCCGGCCGGCGCGTCGGTCATCGGCTCGGCCAGCAGGCGGCGGGCCAGCTCGAGGTCGAGCGGCGCGTCGTCGGCCTCGAGCAGCACCACCGGCACCAGCTGCTCGGTGACCTCGAAGTTGCGGTGGGTGGTGCGGACCAGGCGCAGCCGCCCGCGCCGACCACGCAGCGCCACGGTCTCGGCGGTGGTCGCCAGGATCTGGACCCGGAAGCCGCCGCGCGCGGCCTCGGTCCGGGCGTGGGCGACCGCGGCCAGCACCAGCGGATGGCCGAGGTGGACCGGCGACAGCGGCGAGCCGGCGATCGCGCCGCCGATCACGCAGCCGGCGAGCCCGCGCACCGCCTCGGGCAGCCCGGCCTTGGCGCGGAAGGTCAGGAGCGCGCTGCCGCCGCGCCGGTCGAGCTTGTGGCCGACGCCGACCACCCGCAGGTAGTCGACCACCACCTGCTCGACGCTGCGATCGAACTCCTCGAGCTCGCGCGGCAGCTCGTCCTGGATCTTGCGGAACGCCGCGCGCACCGTGCCGTCGAAGCGGCGCTGGATGACGTCCTCGGTGCGCTTGACCGCGGCCTCGAACTCGCGCTTCTTCGACTCCATCGTCTCGCGCAGCTCGCGCAGCTCGGCGGTGACCTCGTCGAGGGTCCGGGCCCGCTCGTAGATCCGCCGGAGCTGGCTCTCGAACTCGACGCCCATCGCGCTGGCCAGCGACTCCGACGCCAGCGCGCCCGGCCGGTGCAGGACCTCGTCGGTGGCGCCGAGCACGGTGCCGAACAGATCGAGCTTGCGACTGAGGATGTCGAACGTGAGCTTCTGAGCCTCGTTGTCCTTGGCCAGGAAGTTGATCACCGTGACCGGCCGACGCTGGCCGTAGCGATGGCAACGCCCGATGCGCTGCTCGATGCGCTGCGGGTTCCACGGCAGGTCGTAGTTGATGACCGTGTCGCAGAACTGCAGGTTCAGGCCCTTGGCCCCGGCCTCGGTCGAGATGAACACCCGCGACCGGGCGCGGAACTCGTGGACCAGCGCCAGCCGCACCGCGACGTCGGGGCTCGGCAGGTTGTCGGCCGGCAGCGTGCGGCCGACCTCGTCGTGCCAGCGGGTCAGCGCTGCCGCCGCGCGCGGGGTGTCGTTGTCGCCGCGGAACAGCGTGAGGTCGTCGTCGCCGACGCCGGCGTCGAGCAGCAACTGGCGCAGGTAGTCCTGGGTGGTCAGCGACTCGGTGAAGATGACGACCTTGCCGCTGCTCTTGCCGTGCTCGGCCTGCTCGGCGACCAGCCGCACCGCCTTCACCAGCGCCAGGGCCTTGCCGTCGCTGGGCAGGGCCCGGGCCCGGGCGACGAAGCCAGCGACGCGCGCCAGCTCGGCGGCGATCGCGGCGCGCTCGTCGTGCTCGACCGCGGCGCCCTCCTCGGCGGCGTCGACCTCGTCGTCGTCCTCGAGGTCGGCCCGCACCGCGGCCGCATCGGCGGCGTCGTCGGGCGGCCGGCGATCGAGCAGGCCCTGCAGCCGCGCCGCGACCCGGGCCAGGCTGGCGGCCAGGGCCGGCACCGACGACGCCATCCGCCGGTGGAAGCCGAGCAAGAGCAGCGTGCGCTGGCGGCCGCGGAACGCGTGCAGGCTCGGCTCGAGCAGGTAGCGGGTGACGTCGTCGTACAGCGACCGCTCCTCGTCGGTCATCGTGTACTCGAACAGCCGGGCCTGGCGGCCCATGAACGGCTCCTCCATGAAGTCCTGGGCCTGACGGCGCAGGGTCCGCTGCAGCACCGTGCCCAGCCGGCGCTGCAGCTCGTGCTCCTGGCCGTCGGCGAGGACCCGGTCGTCGCTCGGACAGAACAGCTGGCGGAACATGCTCAGATCGCCGAGCAGCGTGCCCGTCGGATCGACGTACTGGACCAGCCCCCACAGCTCGGTCAGCGAGTTCTGCAACGGCGTCGCGGTCAAGAGCAGCACCGGCGTCCCGGCGATCGCCTGCGACAGCCGGCCCGCGATCCGGGCGTGGACCGCGTCGCCGCGCAGCACGCCCTCGCGATCGAAGCGCTTGTAGATCGCCGCGAACACCTCGTGGGCCTCGTCGATGACGCACAGGTCGAAGCGCTCGCCGTCGCGCAGCGCGGCCGCGCCCGCGTCGCTGCCGACCAGGTCGCGGGTCGCCAGGAACACGCCCTCGCCGGCGAACCAGGTGCCACCCTTCTGAACCTCGTGGGCCTCGAGCGCGAACAGCGAGTACAGCTCCTGCTTCCACTGCCCGAGCAGCGCCTTCGGCGTCACCACCAGCACCCTGCGCGCGCCCTCGGCCAGCAGCTGCGCGATCACCAGCCCGGCCTCGATCGTCTTGCCCAGCCCGACCTCGTCGGCCAGGATGCAGCCGCCGTCGGGCAGGCGGCCGAGCGCGAAGATCACCGCGTCGATCTGGTGCGGGTTGGGATCGATCCGCGCCGCCCGCTGCGACGCCACGTGCCGCCGGTACTCGTCGGCGCGCCGGCGCCGGACCAGGTCCTCGGCCAGATACAGACGTTGCAGCGGATGGGTCGGCATGGCGACAGCGGCCGTCAGGCGTCCACGACCAGCGACCCCAGCGCGGACATCGACCCGAGGATCGCACCGCGGCTGGTCAGAGTACATGCGCCGGGTGGGCAGAACGCCGTCGACGCCAAGCCCCCGCCCCGACCGGTGCAGGGTGCAGCGCGGTAAGGCTTTGCGTGGCTCACGAGTTGGGGCCATTCTCTCGATCGATGCCCGCGAGCAAGACGATGGCCGTCAGCTTGTGGGCCGGTCAGGTCCGCGGTCACCTGCCCAACACCCGCACCGCGTGCATGGCCGCGCCGGTGGGCAGCCTGCTGGCGCCCGACGCGCTGTTCGTCGCCGCCTATCCCCGCTTCGCCGACGGCTGCCGCGCCGTCGACGAGCCCGGCCTCGCGATCGTCGCCGTCGACACCGTCACCGGCGCCGCCGCCGGCCTGGTCAAGCTGTGCGCCCGGGTCGGCCGCCACGTCGCGGCCATCGTCGGCCGTCACGATCAGTGCGACCTCTACCTGGCCGACCACGCCCAGCTCGCGCTGCGCCACCTCGCCGTCATCCTCGATCCGGTCGCGAGCTGGAGCCGCGGCGCGACCTCGCCGTACCAGCTCGTCGACCTCCGCAGCGCCGACGGCTTCACCGACGAGCACGGCCGCCCGCTGCGCGCGGTCCGCTGCGACGGCCCCGCCATCCTCCGCTGCGCCGGCTACACCCTGTTCGTCCTGCCGCTCGGCGACCCCACCGACTGGCCCGCCACCGGCGCCGCCGCCTGGGCCGCCCTGCCCGAGCGGGTCTACCTCGACGAGCGCGCGGCCGACTCACCCCGCGCGGTCGTCCACGCCGTGCCACGCGACCACGCCGCCGCCGGCCCCGGCTTCCCCCGCGGCACCATCGCCACCGGCGCCGCCATCGCCACCGGCGCCCGCGACGTCGCCGTCGGCAGCACCGGCAGCCGCCAGAGCCGCATCACCGTCGTCCCCGGCCCGCGCGACCACAGCCTCCGACTCGTCACCGACGACGATCGGGTCGGCACCCTCGCTCTCCACGGCCCCGGCCGCACCCTCACCCTTGACGTCGGCGCCCACGCCCTCGCCGACGGCATCCTCCTCGGCCGCTACGCTCGCTGCGACGGCACTCTCGCCGACGACGCGTCCGTGTCCCGCGTCCACGCCCTCCTCATCCAGCTCGACGACACCCTCTGCGTCATCGACACCGCCAGCACCAACGGCACCGCGCTGCCCGGCCTCCCCGCCGACCGCCTCGTCGAGCTGCTCCCCGACCGCCCCACCGACGTCCTCCTCGGCACCGCCACCACCCTCCGCTGGCGCTGGCGGTCCTGACCCGCGGCCGCGAGCCTACGGCGCGAGCAGGAGCTCGAGGTCGGCGGCGGTGAGCGACGACAGGCGACCGGCGTCCTCGGCGAACAGACCATCGAGCAACGCGCGCTTCCGGTCCTGGAGCTCGAGGATCTTGTCCTCGACCGTGTCCTCGGCGATGAGGCGATAGGCGGTGACCGCCCGCGACTGGCCGAGCCGATGCGAGCGATCGATCGCCTGCGCCTCGACCGCGGGGTTCCACCATGGATCGAGCAGGAACACGTAGCTCGCGGCGGTGAGGTTGAGGCCGGTGCCGCCGGCTTTGAGGCTGATCGCGAAGACCCGGCACGCGGGGTCGTCCTGGAACCGCGCGACCCGCGCCTTGCGATCGCGGGTCCGGCCGTCGAGGTACTCGTAGTCGATGCCAGCCTTGGCGAGCCGCTCGCGGACCAGGGCCAGCAGCGACGTGAACTGCGAGAACACCAGCACCTTGTGGCCCTCGGCCACGACCTCGCCGAGGCGCTCGAGCAGCAGCTCGAGCTTGGCGCTGCCGTCGGCCGTCCGAGCGGGGTCGACCAGCGCCGGAGCGCACGCGGCCTGGCGCAGCCGCAACAGCGCCTCGAGCACGTGCATCGTCGACCGAGCCATACCCTCGCGCTCGACCCGGGCCAGCAGCGAGGCGCGGTAGCCCTCGCGCAGCTGATCGTAGAAGCGGCGCTGCGCACCCTCGAGCCGGACCTTGAGCACCTGCTCCGAGCGGGCCGGCAGGTCGGGCAGGACCTGGGCCTTGGTCCGGCGCAGCAGGAACGGCCGCAGCGCCCGCCCCAGCGGCCCGAGCGTGCCGGCCTCGGGCGGTGTGCGGTCGCCGAGCCGGCGCAGCGCGGCCACGCCGTCGAGCATCCCGGGGTTGAGGAACTCGAAGATCGAGGCGAGGTCGCCCAGGTGATTCTCGACCGGCGTCCCGGTCAGTGCCAGCCGGTGCTCACCGCGCAGCAGGCACGCCGCGCGGGTGACCTGGGCGTCGGGGTTCTTGATCGCCTGCGCCTCGTCGAGCACCACGTACCCGAACGGGCGCCGTGACAGCTCGTCGGCGTCGAGGCGGAGGGTGGCGTAGCTGGTGACGATCAGGTCGGCGCGGTCGAGCTCGGCCAGCCGCGACCGCCGGCCCGGGCCGCCGTACTCGATCACCTGCAGCCCGGGCGCGAACCGGGCCGCCTCGTCGAGCCAGTTCCAGACCACGCTCTTGGGCGCGACCACCAGGCTCGGCAGCCGCGGGCCCGACCGACGCTGGCGGCGGCGCTCGACGATCGCGGCCAGGACCTGCACGGTCTTGCCCAGGCCCATGTCGTCGGCGAGGCAGCCGCCGAAGCCGAGTTCACGCAAGAAGGCGAGCCAGCCGAGGCCTTCGCGCTGGTACGGCCGCAGCTCGCCCGCGAACCCGCGCGGCTCGGCGATCGGGGAGATCCCGGCGAACGACGCCAGGCGCTGACGCAGCCGGCTGAACGACGCGTCGCGCTCGACCTCGGGGAGCTGGTCGAGCAGGAGATCGAGCACCAGCGCCCGGCTGCGCGGCACCCGGAGCTGGCCCTCGGCCATCGCACCCTGCTCGCCGAGCGCGCGCAGCTGCTCGAGCCACGCCGGCGACAGCACGCCATGGCTGCCGTCGGCGAGCCGGACCAGGCCATCGCCAGCGCGGAGCGCGGCCAGGAGCGCGAGCCCATCGATGGCCTGGTCATCGATGACCGCGCCGAACTCGACGTCGAACCAGTCGATGTCTGACCGAACCTTGGCCTTGAGCCGCCCGCCAGCGCGGACCCGTCCTCGGCGCAGCCAGACCTCCCAGCCCAGCGCGTCGAGGGCCGGGACCAGGTCGGCGAGCGTGCCGGCCGGCACCACCAGCTCGGCGGTGACCATGCCGTCCGCCAGGCGGGTCCGCGCCTCCGCGAGCAGCGCGTCCTCGGCGCCGCGATCGATCCGGTAGAGGATCTGGCGCACTCCGTCGACGGCGAGCGTGCCCGGGGCCCCGGCCGACCGCCGCACCTCCCCGTACCCGACCATCACCTTGGCGAGGTAGCCGGCGCGCGGGCCGCCCGGTTGCGGCTCGAGTTGGAGCTGCGGCCGAGGCAGGACGTCCTGGACCTGCCAGCCCAGCGCCGGCTCGAGCTCGAGCGCCGGCAGCCGCGCGACGGTCGCGAGCTGGCCCATGAACCGCGCCACCTGACCGCGGGGAACCATGAGCGGCGCACCGCCGGCCGCCGCCCACCAGCGGGCCAGATCGACGCCCTCCTCGATCCGGATCAAGCGATCGCCGAGGGCCGCGCAACCGCCACCGAACATCGCGGTCACCGCCGACATCGCCACCTCCTCCTCGGCGCGGACCAAGGACGCGGTGGCCGCCAACCCGCGCTCGGTCGCCCGCACCGCCAGGCGGATCCGGAAGCCGACGTCGCCGTCCCAGCGCAGCCCGCGCAGCTCGGCCGACCGATCGTCCTCCGGCGCGAGCCAGCCGAGCCGTCCGCTGGCCGCGACCGCCGGCACGATCCGGTCGAGCACCGCCGGATCGATGTGCACGCCCACGGCCCGCGGCGACTCGCCGCGGTAGCCATGGAGGTACCTCCCGTACGGGTCGTGAAGCTCGCGCTCGATGCGGCGCGGCAAGCCCAGGCGGAGCGCGTCGAGGGCTCGGCTGTCAGCCGGCGACGAGCTGCCATCCGAGCCGTCGAGCAGCACATGCCGCACCGACCGCTGCCCCAGCGTACCGTCGCGCCGCAGCGTCCGCTGATAGGTCGTCACCTCGAGCTGCGCCGGCAGCAACCTCGGTGCGCCGTCGCGATCGACCGGCGGCTCCGCGGTCAGGTGGTACTCGATCACGTGCGGCGTGACCTGGCGCGGTGTGGCCGCCGGCTCGTCGTCACCGCGCAGCCAGTCCACCCGCTCACCCCACGGCCGGGGTCGCCCGCCGAGGTCGGGCGGCATCAGCGCCGGCGGCTCGACCGAGCGCGGCACCCGCAACTCCCGGACCTCGCGCGCGGCCCGGACCGGAGGCCGCTGCAAGCGTGCGACCGACGGCGTCGAGCTGCTCTTTTCGCCGCCGTCGTCCTCGCCGTCGTCCTCCTCCTCCTCGTCCTCGTCCTCCTCCTCGTCCTCGCCGTCGTCCTCGCCGTCGTCCTCGCCGTCGTCCTCGCCGTCCTCCTCCTCGTCAGCCGCAGCCGCAGCCGCCGCGTTGAGCCACGGTTTGATGACGTCGACCCTGATGCGCGTCCCGACCAGCCCGAGATCCAGCCGGCGCCGGTCGAGCACCAGCAGCGTGGCGAACACATGCTTGCACGCCTCGAGGCGCTCACCGACGGGGCACGAGCACGCCACCCGCAGCAGCCCGTCCGCGATCGCCGGCGCGGCCACGTTGACGGTGTACGGCGACCGGCTCGAGCCCGCGACCGAGGCCACCGCCGTGCGCGCCGCCACGTCCACGAGTTCGACCGCGCCGCCGGTGTAGCCGTGCGCCCTCGCCACCGTCATCGCCGAGAACACCCCCGCCGCGCGCGGCGCGATCGCCTGCCAGCGGCCGGGGCCGCTCTGGTGCTCCTGGGGACGACTCATGACCGAGCGACCATACCCACCACCTCTGACGCCGACCGTGCGACCCTCGCCGCGCGTTCGTGGCGACGTGGGACCGCGCCGCGGCCGACGCCTGGATCGCGGACGAGTAACCGGCTCCTGTCAACGACCAAGCGTCGCCGCCGACCGCCTGCGACCGGGCATACTCACACTCGATGATCGCGACCGCGCCCTCACCGATTCCGCCGCTGGCCCACGAGCTGATGGACGCGGCCGTGCTCGGCTTCGGCCAGACGATCCGGGACGCCGCGCGCCGCATCCGCGCCGCCGGCTATGACGAGACCGTGCCGCTGAGCCCCGAGGGGCTGCTCGAGCGGTCCGAGCTGCGAGGCTACTTCCAGGCCCTGGACGCGACCTGGCTCGCCACTGGCAGGGATCCCGACGACGTCTGGGCCGACGTCACGTTGCTGACCGCCCACGCCCACTACGCGCTCGCGTTCGAGCTCCACCGACGCAAGACCTTCTGGGTCGACGAGTCGCTCGCCTTCATGCTCGCGCTGACGCAGCTCGACGTCCGCGGCGAAGGCCTCCGCCTGCCATTCCCGTGCTTCGCGCTGGTGTTCACCGACCGCGAGACGCTCGCGATCGGCGAGGCGCTGGCGAAGCGCGATCCCGACGCCAACGTCCGTGGTCAGGCCCTGCGCTCGCTCACCGTCTACGTCACCCAGGTCGCCGCCAACGCGGGCGGGCTCGGGATCCACCTCAGCTTGCTGCTCGACGCCAATCAGGGCGGCTGGCCGTGGCTCGTGACCCGCGATCTGCTGGTCCACCCCGAGGACGACCTCGACGCGATCATCGAGAGCCGCTTCCCCGACGTCGACGTCGCGACCCTCGCCCCGCTGTTCTCCGCGCCCGAGCTCCGCCGGCTCGTCCAGCTGATCCTCAACGCGATCCTGTTCGCGACGTCGTCGCCGAGTTGGGCGGTCATCACGCCGCCGCCGCGCGCCGCCACCGCCGCGCTCCTCCGGCGCGGCACCAAGAAGCACGCCCGGGCGCTCCGACAGCTCGAGAATCAGCGCCGCCGCGAGACCGGCGAGGCGGTGTGGCACCTGCCCGGCAAGATCCCGATCTCGCAGATCCGCGCCCTGCGCGAGCTCCAACAGACGACCGAAGGTGGTGCCTTGTTCTCCCGCTCGATGGTTCGCGGCCACTGGCGCCGCGCGCCCGACACCTGGACCGATCCCCGCCCACGCTGGATCGCCCCCTACTGGAAGGGCCCCGAGCTCGGCGCGATCGTCGAGCGCGAGTACCGCCTGAAGCCCTGATGATGTCCCCAGGTGCCGCGCGCTGACCTGGTGCGAGCTCGCCCCGACCGAGGAGGACGAGCGCCGGGTGCGCCGGTGTTGAGGCGCTCGCTCGAGACGTTGGCGGCTGCTTCGGCATGGTCGGGGATCAGGCGTCCACGACGGCGATCCGCTCGCCGTCTCGCCGGGCGTGGCCTCGACTCACCAGCTGCGCGATCCCTTCGGCCATGCGTTCCGCGACCCTGCCGCCGGTCCGGCCGAACCCCAGTGCCCGCGCGGTCTGCTTGACGAGGTCCTCGTGGGGCATCGCCACGTTGGCCCGCAGCGCGAAGGCCGCCGCGTTGGCGATCTCCTCGATCGCGATGTCGGTGACCTCGGGCCGGACATCGGTGCTCGCCCTCCGGAAGCCTTGGTACGTAGTTGGGTCCTGATCGGCCCGCCACACGATCTCGCCGATCACCTTCGTCCGCCTGTCGAGCATCGCCTGGAACCGTGCCGTCACGCGTGCCGACGTCCGTGGGCTGCCGTAGAACGGCGTGATCCGCTTCGCGAGCAAGGTCACGGACAACGGCGCCTCGGCCGCGACCACGTCGGCCACGAGCTTGCGCAGCTCGGCCTCATGGCGAGGATCGTGGAGGTCGTCCGCGGCCCGACGATCCGCTGGAACGATCGCCACCCGATACGGGCGGCTGTCGACCGACGCGACCGGTACCGGGATCGGCCCGCTCGCCGGCGGTGGCGCGGCGCGTCCCAACCGAGGCGCGACTTCCGCCGCGGGGGACGTCGCTGGCTGATGGACCAGCACTGGATACGCTCGAGCTGCGGGTGCAGGCTGGTCGTCGAACCGTTCCGGCGCCGCCTTGTCTGTGGGCGCCCGAACGGCGGGCTGGGGAGCGGCCGTCACGACAACCGTCGCGGTCAGAGCCGACTTGATCGCGGCCTCGAGCTTCGCCACTTCGCGGTCGGGATCGAGCCACCAGTCCGTCGACCAGATCCGGTGGAGCTTCCAGCCCAGCGTACCGAGGACCTCCGCCCGCAGGCGATCGCGTTCCCGTGCCGACCGCGCCGAGTGGTAGTACGCGCCGTCGCACTCCACGCCGAGGACATAGCGGCCGGGCTGGGAAGGGTGGCGGATCCCGAGGTCGATGCGATACCCCGCACAGCCGACCTGGGTGTCGACCGTCCAGCCCTTGGCCGTGAGCTTGCGATGGACCTCCTCTTCGAATGGCGAATCGAACCTCGCCTCGCCGGAGACATCGAGCGCCTCGGCGATGGCCTGCGGGCCACGGCGTGCGTAGTCGAGGAACAGCCGCAGATCGCGGACCCCGCGCGCGTTGGTCTTCGTGAGATCGATCTGCTCCGGCCGCAAGGTCGAGAACACGACCAGCTCCTCGCGCGCGCGCGTGACCGCGACGTTGAGCCGCCGCTCACCGCCGTCTCGGTTGAGCGGGCCGAAGTTCATCGCGACCTTGCCCGCGCGATCGGGGCCGTAGCAGATCGAGAACAACATCACGTCCCGCTCGTCGCCCTGGATGTTCTCCAGGTTCTTCACGATGACCGGCTCGGCCAGCTTGTCATCGAAGAACGGGTCCAGCGCGGCCTGCGTCTTGCGTCGCTGATCGATCATGTCCTCTACCAGCCCCTGCTGGGCCTGGCTGAAGGTCACGATGCCGATCGAGCGCTTTGACTGCACCGGGTCGAGCAGGCGCGTGACCAGCTCCTGGACCACGGCCTCGGCCTCGACGCGGTTGCTGCGAGCGCCGGCCCGGTCGTACACGCCGTCGACCTGCCGCAACGAGACACCGAGGTGCGCCACCCGGGCCGCGGCCGACGGAAAGGTGTTCAGCTTGTTGTCGTAGTAGCGATGGTTGCTGAACGCGATGAGGTCCTCGTGCCGGCTCCGGTAGTGCCAGTCCAGACGGCGCTCGGGGAGCAGCGCGGCGACGCACTCGTCGAGGATGCTCTCGAGCTCCTCGAAGTCGTCCTCGTCGACGTCCTTGCCGTCGTCGGTCTGCTGGAAGAAGCTCGTCGGTGGGAGCTGCTTCGAGTCGCCGACCACGACCGCGCTGTCGCCGCGGGCCAAGGCGCCGATCGCGTCGTGGGTCGGAATCTGCGACGCCTCATCGAAGACCACCACGTCGAACTTCGCCGCCCCGGGCTCGAGATATTGCGCGACCGAGAGCGGACTCATGAGGAAGCAGGGCTTGAGCCGCGCGGCAAGCTCGGGGATCTGGCGGAACAGCTTCCGCAGCGGCATGTGTCGCGACTTCTTCTTCAGCTCGCGCTGCAGGATGCCGAGCTCGCTCGAGCTGGCCACGTCGCCGCCGCCTCGGGGGATGCGAGTCGCCAGGCGGGCACCGACCATGCCCTCGGCTCCACGCAGCAGCGCTCGATCCGCGGCCGCGAACGAGTCGACGGTCGCGCGATGAGGATCGCCGTGGAACGCGCGCAGCGAGGGATCCGCCGCGACCTCGCGCAGCAGCCATTGTTCGAGCGCGCTGCGCTCGCCGGCCGCGCCGGCCTGGTCGGGCGGAATCCGTCCCTGGTCGATCGCCTCGGCGAGCGAACCGGCGCCGATCGCGCGCAGCTCGCGCGCTGCCTCCTGGTACGCGAACCACTCGCGGAGCAGCGGCAGCTGCGCGCGCCAGCGCTCGAGCTGCGTCCGTAGTCCATCCAGCTCGTCGGTCGGCGGCGCATCGGCGCCTGGGCTCCACCCGAGCGCCGTCCGGAGCTCGGCGAGGCCCGCGCCGAGCCCGGCCACGTGAGCCTGGACCGCCTTGCCCGTGCGGAGCGCCGCCGCGTCGAGAGCACTACCCCGGGATACGCGCGCGGCCTCGACGCGTTGGCCAAGCCGGGACACCGAGCCCTGGAGCCGGCGCGCCCAGTCGACCGTACGCTCCATCGCCGACCAATCCCGTGTCGCGGGCTCCCATAGCGGACCGAAGATGGCTCGGCCGCGGTCGCCCAGTCGATCGAGAGTCTGCCCATGTTCGCGGGCCGCGGCCGCCAGCTTGAGATCTTGCGCGACCTGCCGCGCAGGTGGCTGCTTCGGGGTCTTGACGACGCTCGCCATCGCCCGGCGTGCGCTGCGCAGCATCCACCACGCGATGAGGAAGAAGGCGCCCGCGTACCGATCGAACCGTCCGCTCAGCGTCGCCAGGTCGAGGGTGTAGATCCCGTCCGAGTAGCGCAGATCGAGCGCGGCCACGGCTTCGTCGCGCGCGCGACCGGCACGGACCAGCGCGGTCGCGTTGGGCTCGACCTCGGTCCACCTCTCGACCGCCAGCAGCTCGTCGCCGGTTCGCGGTGCCTCGCCGAGCAACACGGCGATCGCGCCGAGCGCGTCGCCTTGGTCAATCGTTCGCGGCAACGCCACTTCGAGCCGGACGCTCAGATCGGCGAGCCCGGCCACGAGCTCGTCGAGATGTCCCTGGATCCGGTCGGCGGCGTCACGTACACGGTTGGGCAGGCCGAGGTCCCAGGCGACGAGCTCGCAGCCGCGCCAGGCGACCGAGGACAGCTCGGGCAGTGCCGCGCTCGCCACCCTCAACGCCTCAGCGGCCGCCGTGGTCGCCAGGACCTGCGCTCGCGCCGCCGAGCACGACGGTGACAGCTCGATCCGTGGCGCCGTCCGGAGCGCGGTCAACCGCGACAGGGCCTTGAACACGGTGAGTCCGCCGCGATCGCGGTGCAACGCCTCGGCGTAGGCGTTGAGACGGTCCCGGTCGCGCCGGAGGTGTGCCTGGGCGGTGTCCCAGTCGGCGGGAGGTGCGGCCGGTGGCACGTCCAGCGCCGCCTGGAGCTGATCGAGCACATGGTGCTTGCCGTTCTTGTTCGAATAGAGCTCGAGGCAGAACGGCGCGAGACCGATCCGGGTGAGGCGCCGGTGAACGACCTCGAGCGCCGCCATCTTTTCGGCGACGAACAGGACCCGTTTGCCCTGGGCCAAGCAATGGGCGATGAGGTTCGCGATCGACTGCGACTTGCCGGTCCCGGGCGGGCCCTGGAGGACGAAGCTCTTGCCCTCGCCCGCAGCGGCGACGGCGGCGAGCTGGCTCGCGTCGGCGTCGAGCGGACACAGGAGATCCGCCGGCGCGTAGCGGCGATCGAGCTCCGCCGGCTCGGTGAACGCGGTCGAGCTTGGAAACGCCGCACCCTTGCCATTCACGAGGTGGGCCACCACCGGGCTCTCGAGCAGCGAGGTCGATCGCTGCTCGAGGTCCGCCCACATCAAGAACTTGGCGAACGAGACGTTGGCCAGGTACGCGTCGCTGACGACGTCCCAGCGGCGCTGGTTGATCACCGCAGCGCGGAAGGCGTTGAAGACAGCGACCACGTCGATGCCCGCGTCGTCCTCGGGTAGCTGGTCGGCGACCTCGGGCAGCGTGATGCCGTACTCGCTGCGCAGCTTCTCGAGGAGCGTCGCGTTCAGCCGAGTCTCTTCACCGCTGACCACGAGTGAGAACTGCGACGCGCGCGAGTCTCGCTTGAGCGTCACCGGCACCAGCAGGATCGGCGCCGAGCGCGCGAGCTCGCTGCTGTCGCTCTCGTACCAGGTGAGCATGCCGAGAGCCAGGCACAGCGTGTTGGTGCCGGTCTCCTCGATGCTCTCCCGCGCCGAGCGGAAGATCTCGGTGGCGCGGGCGAACAGCGCATCCGGCTCGACGTCGAGATGCAGGGCGCCCTTGCTCAGGCCATCGCGGAGGTATGGCTCGAGCGCGTCGTCGCCGACCCGTTCATCGACCAAGCGCTTTTCTCGAGGGTCGGTCTTGCCGAACGCCACCGGCCGCGGCACCAGCTGGAGCGCCGAGCCTCGCGCGAGCGCGTCCTCGAGTCCGGCCAGGTCCTTGCCCATCACCCGGAGCACCTGCTTGCCGTCGCGCCTGAAGTTGAGCAGTCGGTTGCGCAGGCTGGTGTCGAGCAAGCGCTGCTTCCACTTCTCGATGCGCGGGATCTTGGCCGCCTTCGCCGCCCCGCTGCCGGTTGGCAGTTCCGGTCCGGTGGCGACGACGCGGCCGCTGCTGCTCGACGCCGTGACGGCCGCCGGGGCGGCTTCCACCGTCGAGTAGGCCCCGACGACCCGGGCCGGGAGCGGACGAAACTGCTGACGGCGGGCGCCACGGATGTCGACCGCGTATCGAAACTCGGGCTCGTCGAGATACGCGCGCCCGCGGCGGACGGCCTGCGAGAACGGGACGAGCGGTCGACTCGCGACCGCCGATGAGTCGAACACCAGCAGCATCTCGAGGTCCGCGTGCTTGCGCAGGCGGACGCCGTCATCGGTCGCACCCTCCGCCAGCTCGTGCTCTTGCAGCCAGACGGCGGGTAGGGCGTGGCCCTTGAGCACCAGGATCAGCGGGTGCAGTCCGACCTGCTCGAGACACGCCGCGAGCAAGACCGAGAGGTCGAGGCACGTCCCCATCTGCTGTTCGAGCACCTGCTCCGGCGTCCGGACCTTCTGGCCCGTCGTTTCGAAGCTGGCGGGCGGATTGCTGTACGTGACGTTGAACGCCTGGATCGTCTCGTAGATGCCTTGGGCGATGCCCTTCACCCGCGCCAGCGAGCGCGATTGATAGCCGTCCAGCGCCGGATTCCCCGTGAGCTTCGCCACCCGTTCGCGCGCGGCGGTCAGGATGCGCTCGATCGCAGGGTGGTTCGGCATCACGAACGCCGCCAGGATCTGCGGCACCGTGTTCGCAGACCACTCGTTGTAGGCGAGCACGCTCACCGCGGTCGATTGGCTCGCGATCTCCTCGCCCGATGCATTGCGTAGCCGCACGGCGAGGTTGGCGTCGCTGCGCTCGACCTGATTGACCAGGGTCCCGCGCTCGAAGACGAGGTCGACGGCCTCGAGGCCGAACGTCCCACCCGGCGTGATCTCGCTGATGTGCGCCGACCAGGTAGTGCTGAAGTTCGGTTCCAGCGTGACCTCGACCGTGAGGTCACGTACCGGCTCGGCACTCCGGTTGGTCAACGCCAGCCGGCGGACGAGCGGCACCGAGTTCGCGACCATCGCGAGGTTGAAATCGCGAGCCGCCTCGACTTCGATCGCGAGGTCGATCGAGGCTTGCACCACGCCGCTCATGTCACCACCTCCGGTCCAAGCTCGACGCGCCAGGCCATCAAGGCGAGACTCGCACCTCGTGGACTCATAGTACATTCACCGGGTCATGAGATCGGGACCGAGCTGGCGGTCGGGGGCTCGCCGACCGGCGCGCGACTGACCCACCGGTGCTCGCCGCGCGTGCGGCCCGGTCATGCCGCCGACGGCGTGGCCGGCCGGGATCCGTCGTGGGGACGCCCTCGACACCGCGGACTCGTCGTGGGCGCGGCGCGCGAAACCGGCGTAGGCTCGCCGGATGCGGGAGTCCGAACGCGAGGCGGGGCTCCGCGTGCTGGCGCGGCATCAGTGGGTGCGCGACCATGGCACGCCGCGGGCGAGCACGCTGGTCGGCGAGCCTGGCGTCGCGGACGGGCTCTGGCGCGAGTGGTTGCAGCTCAGCGGCCGCGGCTGCGACGAGGCGTCAACCCATATCGAGCCAAGCGCGGGTGGTGCGCGGTGGTTGAGCGAGGTCGCGCCGCAGGTGCTCGCGTCGGCGCGCGACACGCCGGGCCGGCCGCTGGCGATCCTGGTGCGAGCCGCGTCGCTGCACGGATGGTCGAGCGCGCGGACCGACCGGGTGGCGGCGTTTGTCTCGGAGGGAGTGATCGACGTGACGGGCGTCGACGAGGGCGTGAGCGACGCGACGGTCGCGGTCGAATCGGTCGAGCCGCCGGGGACGCTACCACCTGCGCTGGCGCACGCACCCGCGCGGGCTTCCGCCGAGAAGCCGCACATCCCGGCGATCGCAGCGCGGGCCCGCAGCGTGGCCGAGGCGGCGCTGTTCGATGCGCTGGAGGCGACCCCGTCGACCGCGGGCCGGTTCCAGCTCAATCAGTCGGCGTCGTTTGCGTTCGGCGCGCGGGCGGCCGAACTCGACCTCTTGTCGCGCGACGATGAGCTCGTGATCGAGATCGACGGCTACCATCACTTCACCGACCCCGACCATTACCGGCGCGACCGACGCAAGGACCGGCTGCTGCAGGCCCACGGCTATGTCGTGCTCCGGTTCCTCGCCGAGGACGTCCTCGCTGATCCGCGCGCGGCGGTGACCGCGGTGACCGAGCTGCTCGGCGTCCGGCGCGGCCGGGCGGAGCGCACGCGAAAGCCATGAGCATGGAACCCGACCTCCACACCACGATCGTCTCCGAGCGGCTCGAGGAGCTCGTCTTCGCCCGCATCGCGACGGCAGCACAGCCGCCGAGCACGGCCGAGGTCGCCCGGGCGACGCGCGCGTTCGCGCCGGCGACGTGCGACGAGACCCGCTGGACCTCCGCGATCGCCGACACGGTGACCCGGCTGAGCCGCGCCGGCCGGCTCGATGGCGAGCGGCGAGCATTGGCGGGGCCGGCTGCGGTCGCGGCGCGGTTCGCGTTGCCAGGCGCGATCGACTGGAAGCGGGTGCAGGATCGGATCCTGCCGGGCCTCGCCCTCGGTGTCGCCGACGACGACGCGAAGAGCCACGCGCGGCTCAAGACGCGGGATGCGTGGGTCGCCGCGATCGTCGGCCGCGCCCGCGGGCTGTGGACCGGCGGACCGCCACCGAGCCTGTCCGCGGTCGCCGACGCGCTGGTCTGGCAGGCGCTCGCGCTGGCCGGCAAGCCGGGCAGGAATCCGAAGGCAGTGCGCGCCCACTTCGTGGCGCTCGCGCTCGGCGGAACCGCGACCGCGAGCACCGGCACGCTCGAGCGGCGAGCCGCGCTGCTGGCGGCGCAAGCGGCCGGCGCCGTCCGCGCCGATCTCCCCGGGCTGCGCGAGGCGCTGGTGCGGCGCTGGCTGCAAGGCCTGTCGTGGACCGCCACCGCCGACGCGACCGACGCCGACGCCGCGACGGACGACTTCGCCGCAAACGTGCGCGCCGCCGCCGCGCGGACGACCGAGGGCCGCTTCGGCGCCCGCAAGGTCCTGATCGCGGCGCTGTGGCGCGACCCGGCCTTCGCCGGGCAGTCGCTGGCCGACTTCAAGGCGCGACTCCTCGCTGGCCACCGGGCCGGCACCACGACCCTGGCTCGCGCCGATCTCGCCGGTGCCCTCGAGCCTGCGCTGCTTCGCGACTCCGAGATCACCGACGGCGACAGCCGCTACCACTTCGTCGAGACCGAGGCGCCGTGACCACCGTGACCCCCACCGGCTCCGGACCGGCCGACGCTGCCGACGCCGCCACCGCCGACCCGCGCATCACTGCGTTCTGCCGGCCCGACGCCCCCGACGTCTTCTCGTCGATCGCCCACGGCGCGCAGATCTTCGATCGTGACCCGCTCGACGTCGAGTCGATCCACGCCGACGCGCGCGCCGCGTTCCAGCGCCAGCTCGACTACGCGATCACCCCCGCGCGTCACGCCGGCGGCGCGGGCCGCACCTTGCTGGTCCTCGGCGCGGCCGGCAGCGGCAAGACCCACCTGTTGCGCGCGTTCCGCACAGCGGTCCACGAGCGCGGCCTCGGCTACGTCGGCTACCTGCAGATGTCGTCGGACGTCGGCGAGTACTCGCGCTACGTCCTGACCAAGCTGGTCGACTCGCTCGACCGGCCGTACGACGCGCCCGACCGGCCGTACACCGGGCTGGTCTACCTGTCGGACGGACTCGCCGAGCACGGCGGCGCGCTGTCGGCCGACGAGCGCGAGCGCCTGCGGGCCGCCGACCTCGACGGCACAATGCTCTCTGCCTTCATCGGCCGCCTGGTCGACCGCCTGGTCCAGACTCCCGAGCTGGCCACCGTCGACACCGATCTGGTCCAGGCCTTGTTGCTGCTGCAGCGTGGCGACCCCGCGCTCCAGCGGCGGGTCGTGA
>JAYVSF010000486.1:0-5808 GCA_043775605.1 Myxococcales bacterium | reverse complement strand
GCCAGCCCGACGCCGCGGGTCGGCCCGAGCAGGCGGGTGAGCACGTAGCCGACGTACTGCACGCCGGCGATCAGCGCGATGAAGGTGCCGACCTTGCGCGGCGGCAGCGCGCCCCAGGGATCGAGCGCCTCGGTCGGCAGCAGCGGCAGCACGATCGCAACCATCAGCAGGAGCTGCAAGGTCGCGGTGATCTCGATGCGCCGGAGGTGGACGATGAACTGCCGCATCCACGGCTTCGACACCAGCAGGATCGTCGTGCCCAGGCACAGCGCGACCGCGAGCGATCGCTCGACGTGGACCAGGGCCCCGAGCAGGACCACGACCACGCCGGCGGCCTCGGTGGTCATGCCGACCTCGCGGCCGATGTACATCTGGGCGCCGATCAAGGCGACGATCGCGATCAGGCCGACCGGCAGCATCCACGGCGCCCGATCGCCGAGGTAGGCCAGCAGCCAGCCGACCAGGCCGAGCAGCGCCATCGTGCGCGCGCCCATCGCGGTCGGTCGCGACGGCTCGAGCGCCGGCGGCGTGGGCGTGGGCGCGAGCGCGGCGTCGCCGGCGGCGGCGAGCGGGTCATCGTGGACGACCTCGCTGTGCTCGCGCTCGAGGCCGATCACCAGGCCGATGCCGATCGCGTAGACCGCCTCGATCAGGTGCGCCGCATGCATCCGCGCGCGAGCATACCGCGCGCGATGCGGCGACCGCGGGGCCGCGCGCCGGTGATCACAGCGGAGTCGCGAACGAGACGGTAGCGATGACCGCGAGCCGCCGGGCCTGCGCCGTGTAGTCGAAGAACCACAGTCCGAGGCCGCCGACGGCCAGGGTCAGCCGCCGGTCGTGGCCGTCGAGGACGCGCTCGCCGATCAGGTCGAGCTGGGCGGTTGCCCTCGGCCCGAGCGTGCGGTCGGCGGTGCGGTAGGTCGGGGGCGCCGTGCCGTCGGCGAGGCGCGCGCGCCAGAAGCTCCGAGCGCGCCGATCCGCCGACGGCGCCGGACCGGCGCAAGCCCCGCGCCGCTCGCTCGGGCCCGGCGCAAGCCGTGCGGACTCCAGGGGCCCGCGCTCGACGTGGACACCGGCATGGGCCGCGACCTTTGCAGGCGGCGTGCCGAACCCGCCCGCTGGCCCTCGCTAGCGCGCGTCCATCAGGTCGACGGCGCGGGCGTCCTGCTCGGCGTCCTCGGCCAGGCGGCGCATGACATCGACGAAGCTCACGATCCCGACCGGCACACCGTCGGCGTCGACGATCGGCACCGCACCGACGCGGCGCTCGACGATGATGCGGGCGACGGTGCCGAGCTCGTCGTCGGGCGCGGCGGTCGCCACCGTGCGGGTCATCAGCGAGCCGACCGGCGCGGTGGCCGCGGGTGCGGGCCGCGGGCGCGGGTTGCCGAGCATCGGGCCGCGCAGGTCGCGGTCGCTGAGGATGCCGACCAGCCGGCCGCTGTCGTCGACGACCGGCAGGTGGCGGAGGTGCAAGGCCGACATCTTGCGGCCGGCCTCCTCGGCGGTGGCCGTGGTCGAGATCGTCTCGGGGGACGGGGTCATGATGTGGGCAACGCGGGTCATGGACGGCCTCGCAGAGGGTCTGAGTTCTTCAACTCACACCCTCTCGTTGATCGGCTCGCTGACGAGAACCGTCGGCAGCGCGTGTACGGCAACGAGTTTGCTTCACAAACTCTGTGGAGAGCTTCGCGCTCGGGCCCGCGCGGCACAACGTTACATGATGCCGCGGAGCACGCCGTAGGTGACGATCGCCAGGCCGGCGGTGTTGAGCACCGCGTTGATCGACGCCAGCACCCAGCCGGTCGACCGCTCGGCGAACTGATCGTCGGTCCGGCGCAGCCAGTTGACCACCCCCGAGAGATCCTGGAACGCCGAGCCGGCGACCAGCAGCCACGCGCCGGTGATGGCGAGCGTGCCCGACAGCTTCGCGAAGGTCAGCGCCCACGACAGGCCGAGCAGCAGCACGCCCTCCTGCAACGACACGGTGTGCGCGACCAGGAGCCAGTGATGCGGCGGCATCGGCTCCTTCATCCGCCGGGCCGACAGCAGCCAGCCCAGCCCGAACGAGAACACGACGTTCAACACTCCACCGATCACCAGGACATGAACGGCGGCAGACATGGTTGTCGACATGTCCGCCGATGCTACCCGGGTTAGGGCTGGGCCGGGGCGTCGGGCGCCGCCGGGGCGGCCGGCGGCTCGGGCGCGGTCTCGGCCGCCGGCGGGGTCGGGGCCGGCTCGACCTTGGTGACCTCGAAGTGGACGTTGCCGATCGTGTCGGTGACCTTCACCAGGATGGTGGCCGCGGCGCCGAGGGCGTCGTGGGCGTGACACTCGAACGTCTCGCCGGGCGTCGCGGCCCGGACCCGCGGCCCGCAATCCACCTCGATCTTGGTGGTGGCCTGCTTGCTCAGCCGCTCGAGGATCTGGGCCTCCAGCTTGGACGTGATGAGCAGCCCGCTGAGCGCCTTGACCTCGACGTTGGTCTTGTCGTCGGTCTGCTCGACGGTGACGGTGGCGGTGACCCCGCCGACCACGACGCTGCAGTCGAACCGGCCGCCCTTCTCGACCTTGACCTTGGCCGGGCACGTGGCCTTGGCCTCGAGGCCAGTCTGCCCCGTCACGAACTTCTCGGCGAAGGCCTCGGCGTTCTTCGTGTTGAGGGTCTTGCCGCCGTTGCACGAGGCCGAGAACGTGCAGCCCCCGAGCAGCACCAGACCGATCGACGTCACGAGCTTGCGCAACTTCATGGCCGGCAGAGTAGCGCCAACGCTGACGGCCGGCGCGCCGGCCGTGGCTATACTGCGCGCCCCATGGATGTACCCGCCCTGCCCGCCCGCGCTCGCGTCGTCGTGATCGGGGGCGGCATCATCGGCTGCTCGGTCGCCTACCACCTCGCCCACATGGGCTGGAAGGACGTCCTGCTGCTCGAGCGCGACCGCCTGACCTCGGGCACCACCTGGCACGCCGCCGGCCTGATGGTGACGTTCGGCTCGACGTCCGAGACCTCGACCGAGATGCGCAAGTACACCCGCGATCTCTACGCGCGGCTCGAGGCCGAGACCGGCCAGGCCACCGGCTTCAAGCCGGTCGGCTTCATCGAGGCCGCCGCCGATCGCGACCGGCTCGAGGAGTACCGGCGGGTGTCGGCGTTCAACCGCCACTGCGGCGTCGACGTCCAGGAGATCTCGCCGCGCGAGATCGCCGACCTGTTCCCGCTGGCCCGCACCGACGATCTGCTGGCCGGGTTCTACGTCGCCGGCGACGGCCGCGTCGACCCGGTCGACGTCACAATGGCCCTGGCCAAGGGCGCGCGCCTGGCCGGGGCCAAGATCGTCGAGGGTGTCACCGTCACCGACGTCACCCGCCGCGGCGGCGCGGTCACCGGCGTCGACACCAGCGCCGGCCACGTCGAGGCCGAGTACGTCGTCAACTGCGCCGGCATGTGGGCCCGCCAGCTCGGCGCCCGGGCCGGCCTCGACATCGCGCTGCAGTCGGCCGAGCACTACTACCTCATCACCGAGAAGATCGCCGGGGTGTCGTCGTCGTGGCCGGTGTTCGAGGACCCGGGCTCGTACGGCTACTTCCGCGAGGAGGTCGGCGGCCTGATGATCGGCCTGTTCGAGCCGATCTGCGCGCCGTGGAAGGTCGAGGGCGTGCCCGAGGACTTCTCGTTCGGCTCGCTGCCGCCCGACTGGGATCGCATGGGCCCGTACGTCGAGACCGCGATGCACCGGGTCCCGGCCACGCTCACCGCCGGCGTGAAGAAGTTCTTCTGCGGCCCCGAGAGCTTCACCCCCGATCTGCAGCCGGTGGTCGGCGAGGCCCCGACGCTGAAGAACTACTTCGTCGCCGCCGGCCTCAACTCGATCGGCATCCTGACCGGCGGCGGCCTCGGCCGGGTCCTCGCTCACTGGATCGTCAACGGCCGGCCCGACGTCGACGTCTCCGGCTTCAACGTCGATCGCCTGCACCGCTACCAGACCAACCCCGAGTACCGGCGGACCCGCACCGTCGAGTCGCTTGGCATGGTCTACCAGTGCCACTACCCGTTCCGGTCGATGACCACCGCCCGCGGCGCCAAGCGCTCGGCGTTCCACGATCGCCTGAGCACCAAGGGCGCGTGCTTCCGCGACGTCAGCGGCTGGGAGGGCGCCGACTGGTTCGCGCCGCCCGGGGTCGCGCCGGTCACGGGCGCCCTGAGCTGGGGCCGCCCGCACTGGTTCCCGTACTGGGCCGCCGAGCACCAGGCCGCGCGCGAGGGCGTGATCCTCATGGACATGTCGTTCATGGCCAAGTTCCTGGTCGAGGGCCGCGACGCCGGCCGCCTGCTCGATCACGTGTCGGCCAACCACGTCGACGGCCCGGCCGGGCAGATCACGTACACCCAGTGGCTCAACGCCGGCGGCACGCTCGAGGCCGACCTGACCGTGACCAAGCTCGACGACGAGCGGTTCTGGGTGGTGGCCTCCGACACCGCCCACCGCCACGTCCAGACCTGGATGCAGCGCCACGTCGGCGATCAGCACGTCCACATCAGCGACGTCACCAGCGGCTGGGCCCAGCTCAACGTCCAGGGCCCACGCTCGCGCGAGCTGCTGGCCGCGGTCACCTCGGTCGACGTCAGTGGCGCCGCGTTCCCGTTCCGCGCCGCGCGCGAGATCGACATCGGCTTCGCCCGCGTCCTGTGCGTGCGCATCACCTACCTCGGCGAACTCGGCTACGAGCTGTACATCCCGACCGAGCAGGCCGTGCACGTCTACGAGCGCCTGATCGTCGCCGGCGAACCGCTCGGCCTGCGCCACGCCGGGCTCAAGGCCCTGGCCAGCCTGCGCATGGAGAAGGCCTACCGCGACTACGGCCACGACCTCGACAACACCGACACGGTGCTCGAGGCCGGCCTCGGCTTCGCGGTGGCCTGGAACAAGCCCGGCGGCTTCGTCGGCCGCGAGGCCGCGCTCGCGCAGAAGGGCACGCCGCTGACCAAGCGCCTGGTCCAGGTCCTGGTGCTCGACCCCGAGCCGCTGATGTTCCACGCCGAGCTGATCAAGAAGGACGGCGTCACCCTCGGCTACGTCCGCGCCGCGTCGTACGGCCACACCCTCGGCGGCGCCGTCGGCCTCGCCATGTTGCAGGCCGATCGCGCGATCGACGCCGCCTTCCTCGCCGAGGGCCGTTGGCAGGTCGAGATCGCCGGCCGCCTGTATCCGGTGAAAGTCTCCTTGCGCCCGCTCTACGATCCCGACAGCTCGCGCGTGAAGCTGTGAGCCGCGGCTGGCGCGGCCGCGCTGAGGGCCAGCGCCGCGCCGCACGTTGTAGCGGCGCTTCGTGGTACGAACTCATCCGTCCATCGCACATCACCCCGTGCGTTCGGAGGCCCTGTGATCACCCGCATCTACGTCGACAACTTCAGGTCCCTGGTGAACTTCGAATGGAAGCCCGGGCGCCTCGCTCTTCTCATCGGTGGCAACGGCTCTGGCAAGTCGTCGGTGATCGACGTGTTGTGGAGCGTGAGGTCACTCGTCGTGGAGCAGGGAACGATCAAGGACTTCTTCCCGCCAACGTCGCGCACTCGTTGGGACAAGCGGCTCGAACTCACCATAGAGCTGGATGTGCAGATCGCGGCCGGGTCTTATCGCTACCGACTCACGATCGAACACAGCGCCAGCGAACCGAAGAGCAGGATCTCGGCCGAGACACTCCATCGTGACGACCAACCCCTGATGGCCTTCGTGGGAGGCGAACTCCAGCTCTACCGAGACAGCGGCGCCAAGGGCCCGACGGTGACCGGCGACTGGTCTCGCT
>JAYVSF010000485.1:0-3301 GCA_043775605.1 Myxococcales bacterium | reverse complement strand
CACGCGATCACGCCCGAACGTGACCACCATCTCCGGCTTCTCGCACGGCACCAGCGACTGCTCCCAGACCCCGCCCAGGCCCATGATGCGCTCGTAGATCGAGCCGGCCTTGCGGTCGAGGCCGACCGCGGCGCGGTAGCGAGCGTCGGCGACCAGGGTGCGGAACGCCTTGTCGCCGCGGGCCTCGACCAGCCACTCCGGGGCGTCGGCGCGCCCCGACGCCACCAGCAGCTCGAGCTCGGTCAGCGCCGAGGCCGGCTGCTTCTGGGCCGCGTGCGCGACCGCGGTCCGGTAGTGAGCCTCGGCGTGGCCGGGATCGAGGGCCAGGACCTTGGCCCACGCGGCGATCGCGGCCTTGCCCTTGGCCTTGCGCGCCCTGGTCGCGGCCTTGGTGATCGCGGGACTCCCGGGTGCGGGCTCGAGCTCGGTCGCCGGATCGCTCGGCCCCGGGCCGGTCGGTCCCGTCCGGCCCGTCGGCCCCACCGGGGGAACGTCGCGGCCGGGGTCCTGGCCGGAGCCGCCGACGCCGAGGTCGAAGCCGACGACCTCGTGCAGTTCGCGCCCGCCGCGCCGGACCGTGTACTCGACCATCACCAGGCGGCCGTAGGTCGAGCGCCAGACGTCGACCACCGACGCGATCGGGTCGAAGCTCGACCACACCACCAGCGCGGCGCCATCCTTGCCGCTGACGGTGAGCTGGCTGCCACGGGCAAGGACCTTGACCGCGGCCTTGCCGCCGCGCTCCGGCGCGGGGGTCTTGAGCGACATGCCAGCGACCTCCTCGGTCGGCGCGGCGTGGCACGACGGCACCCCGGTCGCCTTGCCCTGGCTGACGACGATCGGCGCGCAGACCTTGTCACGCCCGACCAGGTACGACTTCTCGTTGCCGGCGACGCCGCCGAAACCGTCGGCGTGCGCGACACCGGCGAGCGCGGTCAGCGCGGTCAGCCCGACGAGGGCTCCGACTCCGACGCTGTCCAGGTTCTGGCGTCGCGTCGGGACTCGCATCAGACGGTTGGACGTTCGCGGGCCGGAGATCTTCGATGGCATCGACGCCTCGCTCATGATGGCAACGACGGTCGGCGCGGCGGCTTGCCGGCCGGCACCTCGGTCCCGCTGGCGTCGATCACCTCGATGCCGCCGCCGGTCGCGTCGTCACCGGCCCCGCGCAGCACGGCGTGGAAGCGAGCCGCGCGGCCGCGCAGCCAGCCCTGGATCCGCGCCCGGCTGCCGGCCCGCACCCACGGCAGGAGCAGCGCCAGCCCGACGACGTCCGACGCGAAGCCGGGGGTGATCAGGAGGATGCCGGCGAACGCGAGCAAGGCGCCGTCGATGAGCGCCGGTGCCGGCGACTCGCCGGCCTGCAGCGCCATGATGACGTCGCGCACCGTGGTGGCACCGCGCCCGGCCAGTACCGCGACGCCGAGCACCAGCGCCACGACCAGGAGGCCGAACGTGCCGAGCCAGCCGACGTAGCTGCCGACCAGCACCAGGCTGGCCAGCTCGGCCAGGAGTCCGGCGACCGCGAGGAGCACGTAGCCCACGTCTGGGGAATAGCACGGCTCACCCGCCGGCGCCGTCGCCGGGCTCGCTCACCATTCCCGGAGCGGGCCGATGGCGCGCCGCGGCGTTCGTTGTAACGTTGCGCGGTGCCCGACAAGCCTGACAGGGCCCGGCTCCGAGCCGACGCGGAGGGGCGGCCGGTGGGGTTCCGCCCGGTCCGCTCTGCCGTCACCCGCGCCTCGGCCGCGATCGACCGCGGCGTGGTCCGGGTCCTCGAGCGCCGGATGGCGGCGACCGCGCCGACCGCGCCCGACCTGCGCGACGCCCGCCCGCGCCTGGTCGAACTGGCCGGGTTGTACAGCGACGGCACCCTCGGCCTGCCCTCGCGCTTCTTCCCCGAGCCCGAGCCCGCGGTGGTCGTCACCACCGACGCCGGCACCGCCCACGGCTGCCGGCTCCAGCACCTGTCGTACGCCTCGACCTACCGACCGTTCCTGCCCGCGCACCGGCCCGAGCACCACCGCTGGATCGAGAACCACACCGCCCACGTCCGCCTGTATCGCGGGCCTGGCGCGGAGGCCTCGCCGCGGCCGGTGATGGTGTGCCTGCACGGCTGGGGCGGCGGGGCCTGGTGGCTCGAGGAGCGCGCGTTCACGATCGGCTACTGGCTGGCCCGCGGCTTCGACATCGCACTGTTCCAGCTGCCGTTCCACGGCGAGCGCGCGCCCGGCGGCGTCGGCAAGGGCCCGCGGTCCGGCGCGCTGTTCCCGTCGGCCAACCTGGTCCGCACCAACGAGGCGTTCGGCCAGGCCATCCACGATCTGCGCGCGCTGGCCGCCCACCTGCGCGGGCTCGGCGCGCCCGCGGTCGGCGCGATCGGCATGAGCCTTGGCGGCTACACCACCGCGCTGTGGGCCTCGATCGATCCGGCGCTGGCGTTCGCGATCGCGATGGTGCCGGCGGTGTCGATGAGCGAGCTGATGTGGCGCCACGGCGAGGAGGGCCCGACCCGGCGACGCGCGGCCAAGGCCGGGGTCAGCGAGGATCTCATCGCCAGCGTGTTCGCGGTCCACGCGCCGACGACGCGGCGGGTGCTGGTGGCGCGCGAACGGCTGATGATCGTCGCCGGTGAGGGCGATCAGATCACGCCCGGCGATCAGGCCCGGCGCCTGCGCGCCCACTGGGGCGACTGCGCGATCCACTGGTTCCCCGGCGGCCACCTGGCCCAGGTCGGCCGCGGCGACGCGATGCGCGCGGTCCGTGCGCACCTGGCAGCCACCGGCCTCGGCCGGCCGCCGCGACGCAGCGCGCAGGAGCCGACGTGAGCCCCGAGCGGTCGACCGGGCTCAAGCCCTTCCTGCAGGCGCTGGCCGACGGGCCGCTGCTGTTCGACGGCGCGATGGGCTCGCTGCTGTACGAGCGCGGTGTGCTCCACACCCGCAGCTACGAGGAGCTGGTGCTGTCGCAGCCCGAGCTCATCCACCGGGTCCACGCCGACTACCTCGCGGCCGGCGCCCAGGTGCTCGAGACCGACACCTTCGGCGCCAACCGCCTGGCGCTGACCCGCCACGGCCTCGCCGAGCAGATGACCGCGATCAACCGGGCCGCGGTCAAGCTGGCACGCGACGCCGCCGCCGGCCGGGCCTACGTCGCCGGCGCGGTCGGGCCGACCGGGGTCCGCTTCGCGATCGCCACCGACGCCGAGCGGCGCGCGGCCCGGCTGGCGCTGGCCGAGCAGATCGACACCCTGGTCATCGCCGGCGTCGACGCGATCCTGCTCGAGACCTTCTCGTCGATC
>JAYVSF010000484.1:0-8315 GCA_043775605.1 Myxococcales bacterium | reverse complement strand
CCAGCTCGACGAAGCGCGCGTGCAGCGCGGCCGGCTCGATCACCACGCCCTCGCGCCGCGCCGCCAGGTGGGGCGACAGCGGCGCCCGCAGCCGCAGCGACGGCACGTGCACCGCCGACGCCGCGGCCAGCGCCGCCTCGTCGTCGCCACGGGCCCCGGTCACGCCGCTCTCGACCGGCTTCCACGCCACCACCGGGCCGCGCGTGGCCAGGGCCCGGATCAGCGCGACCGCCAGGTGGGTCTTGCCGATGCCGGTGCCGGTGCCGGTGACCGCGACGATCACGCGACGCTCCGCCGCTACCTCGCGACGACCTTGGCGCCGGCCGCGAGCTTGACCCGCGCCTGCTCGAACCAGTCCTGGGCCTCGCCGTCGAGCGTCTGCGACCGCCAGACCACCACGGCGTCACCGTCCTGGGCCACCGCGAGGTCGTCACCGGATCCCTCGCCGGCCCAGTGTTTGAGGTAGACCAGGGGCCCCTTGAACGAGAGCTCGGCGCCGGCGTCGCCCTTGCGGAACGCGCGCGCCGCGGCCAGCGGCTCGACCGGCCGGATCGACTCGCCGTGGTCGGGATACTTCGCGCCGTCATCGAGGGCGAAGCCGACCTCGACGATGACCGAGCCGGTGCCCGACACGACCAGGACCTGGTCGAGGTGGCGGCTGGCGTCGTCGGTGGACGCGGTGATCTTGTCGACCAGGTGGAGCGTGACGTCGGGGCCGAGCGCGGCGGCGTCGGCGTGCTTGCCGTCGGGCTCCTTGACCACGCTGGCGTCAGCCGGCAACCCATAGGGCCCCGGCGCGGCGACGACGGCGGCGTCGATCACGACCGCCGGAGCGACCGCGACCGCCGCATCGATCGCCGCGGCGGCCATCGTGGTGTCCGGGCCGGGCTTCGCCCCCGCGTCCGGCTTCTTCTTGCCGCAGCCGGCAGCCACCGCGACCACCACCCAGATCGTGAACCAGCCCGTTCGCGTCATGATGGCGCGACGATACCTGCGCGGCCGGCCAGCGTCGCCTTCAAGGGTCACTGGGTTGGTGGAAACCAATCGACATCCAACCCCGGCCCGAGCTGCGCTCGGTGCCTCGGAATGCCGATCAGGGCTTGTAGTCGTAGTGCCACGCCTCGGCCGCGTAGTTCTTGAACCCGAACGAGTGGGCGTTGGCCAGCAGCCACTGGTAGTGCCACGAGGCCTTCCAGACGTGCTGGTCGTCGAAGTTGTTGCCGATCACGTTGCCGCTCATCTCCATCGACAGGTCGACGGCGATGCCGTTCGAGTGGTTCGACCCGCCGGCCGGAGCCTTGCGCTTGCCGATGTACTGGACCATCAGGTGCTTCGCCTCGGAGCCGAGCGGCTCGCCGGTGGCCTCGCGCAGCTCCTTGGTCTTCTCCATGTACTTGGTGAAGTACTTGTCCCACAGGTCGCGGTCGGTCTCCGGCGACCGGTACCCCGAGGTCACCTTGATACCGGTCGCCTTGCCGACGTCCTTGCCGCCGACCGCCTTGCCGGCCGCCATGTCGGCGCGCATCGCCGACAGCATCGACTCGAGCGGGCCGGCGACGTCGGTGCGGACCGAGTGGCTGCTGCCGTCGACGTGGATCAGGTCGTCCTTCTCGACGCCGCCGTAGATCTTGTCGCCGAGCCGGGCGACCGCCGCGTCGTAAACCCGCTGCTTGAACGCGAACTCCTCGTCGCCGAGGCCGAAGGCGTGGAGGTGCTCCTTAGACAGCTTGCCGCCGGGGGCGTAGACCGACTTGTCGGACTTCACCTTCGGCGTCGTGCTGCTCGGCTTGGCCGTGACCTTCTCGGGCGCCGCGCCGTTGCTCGGCTGGTGGGCCGGCACCGGCTCGTCGTGCTGCTCGACGTCCTCGGGGCCGACGTTGGTCGCCGGCTTGATCGGCCGGTCGAGGTCGGCCGCGGTCTTGGGCGCCTCGGCGCCGCCGCCGCGCGCGAACGTGTCGCTGTCCTCGACGCCGTGGCCGATCGACATGATGTCGTCGTCGATCACGTCGTCGCGGATCTGACCGTGGCTGCGGTTGGCGACCAGGATCAGGATGTCGGCGTGGACCTGGCCGTCCTTGAGCAGCCGCGAGTGCTGCAGGGTGCGGGTCTTGTTCTCGCGGGCGTCGCCGGCGGGCAGATCCTCGACGGTGAAGCCGGCCTTCTTGGCGTGGGCGTGGAGCGCGCCCTTGCCGAAGTAGCCCTCGTGGTGGCTGGCGCCCTTGCCCTGGAGCTGGCCAGGGCTGCCGATGATGCGCAGGCTCTTGCCCGAGCTGCCCGAGAAGATCCACTTCGACGCGTCGGCGAAGTGGGCGTCGGCGTAGCTCGAGTCCATCAGCGTCATGTCGGTGATGTGGTCGGCGAGCTCGCCGGCGCCCTTCATCGCGTCGTGGACGCCCATGTAGCCGCCGGCGCTGTGGCCGGCGATCGAGATGTGCCCGGGCGCCAGCGCCTCCTGGCCGAGGCCCGCGGCGACCCGGGACAGGACCAGCGACAGGAAGGCCGGCAGGCCCGCCTCGAGGCCCTTCATGTACCCGCCCTCGTGCTTGTGATCGGCACCGTTGCGACCGATCACGCCCTGGGGCAGGATCGCGATCACGTTCTTGCCGCGGGCGTGGGTCATGGCCTCGGCGGTGACGTCGCTGCCGGAGGCGGTGCCCTTCTTGTCCTTCTGCTTGTCGTCGATGCCGTACTGGGCCTCGTAGCCGTGGAAGAACAGGAAGATGTCGGGCGTGGCGGTGACGCCGCCCGGCGACGCGAACACCAGGCAAGGCTGCCCGCCACCGTCGACGACGGCCTTGAAGGGCTCGCCCACGGCCGGGGCCACGGGCGGCACGGCGTTGGCGGCGGCGCCAGGTGCTGCCCCGTCGTTGGCCGCGTGGGGCTTGCCGTGCAGGAGCTGGTCGAGGAAGGCCGGGATCATGGCCAGGACGTCGATGGACGGCGCGCCACCGTGGTGCTTGCGATCGTAGGCGATGAACTTCTCGACCGCGGCCGCCTTGTCGACGAGGCCGGTGGCGTACTCGCGCAGCAGCCCGGCGGCCTGGGCCAGGAGCTTGGGCACGAGATCGACGGCGGGCGGCGCGGCGTTGGCGCCGTGCTGGGCCTCGACCGGGGCCGGCTCGTGCGCGACCTCGGCCGCGGGCGCGTTGGCGTGACCCGCGGGCGCGTTGGCGTGACCCGCAGGCGCGTTGGCGTGACCGGCCGGCGCGTTGGCGTGACCCGTCACCTCGGCGATGATCGGGGCGGCCTCGGCGGCGGCCGGGGTCGCCGGCTTGCGCGCGGCCGCCATCGTGAGTGGACCGATCATGCCGTCGGCGTTGAGACCGTGGCTCTCCTGCCAGGCCGCGACCTTCTCGGGATCGATCGCGCCATCGGCGCCGAGGCACGCCCCACCGGTGATCGCGGTGAAGGCCGCGACGTTCGCGCCATGACGGTGGTCGTAGCCGCGAGCCGCGGCCCAGCGATCATGTGTGGGCGCAGGCGGCGCTGCGGGCACGGCCTGGCTCTGCTCGGCGGGGGCAATGGCGGGTGCGCCGACGTGCGCGGGGGCGTTGGCGACGGCAGGCACGGGCGGCGCCGCAGGCACGCTCGCCTGCTCGATCGCGGGTGCGGCGGGCGCGTTCGCCACGGCAGGTGCGGGCGGCGCAGCAGGCACGCTCGCCTGCTCGATCGCGGGCGCGGCGGGCGCATTCGTCACCGCAGACGCGGCGGGCGCGTTCGCCACCGCCGGTGCGGGCGGTGCAGCAGGCACGATCACCTGCTCGATCGCGGGCGCAGCGGGCGCATTCGCCACGGCGGGTGTGACGGGCGCGTGGCCCGGATGCTGCGGCCGCGGCGCGTTGTCCTGGGCGACCTGCTCCCAGAACGACGTCAGTTGCCCGACGCCCCTGGCCGGCGCGTGGCCGGTTGCGGGCGCAGGCGCTGGCGCCGTCGTCGGTGCGGACGCAGTGACCGGCGCGGCCTGCTCGGTCTCGGCCACTGTCTGCTTGATCTCGGCTACCGACTGCGCGATCGGCGCGATCGCGGCCGCCGGTCCGTGGGTGCCGAGCTGCTGGATCGCGCTCGGGCCGGCCGGCGCCGACTCTGCCGCTTTGGCCTCCGGGGTCTCGACCTCCGACGGACCGCCACGTCCGCCCACGTACTGCTGGATCTCACCGATCGATTGCGCGACCGCGGGGTGAGCCGCGTCCTTCGCCTCGTCGACGGCCGCCGGCGGCGCGACGCTGGAGAGCAGCTTCTGAGGATCTTCGAGGTTGGGGTCGAATCCGAACATGGGGCCTCTCCATTAATACGTCGCAAGGAGGTCGGACCTTCCCATGCGTCCGGCTATGTAGGCTGGCACACAACCAGGCGTGCGTTCGGCGTCACCGATCGGGCGTGCCGACGAGAAACGTCGGCTGCGCCGGCCCGGAACCAGCTCGTCTCACAAGCTCACATGGTTGCCAAGAATCAACCCTGTGATCGATCGGTCCGGCACCGGAGAGCGGCGCTCGGAGCCTCACAGGCCCTGCCCGGTCGCGAGGATGTGGCCCATCGACAGGTACTCGTGGCGCCCAGCCTGGATCGCGGTGGCCTGATCGATCGTGGGCCGCCGCTCGGCCGCCGCCAGGAACGCCGCGCCCAGCGCCGCGTTGCGGATGTTGGCGCCGGTCATGGTCGTGAACCGGCGTGCCAGGTCGTGGTAGTCGAGGTTGCGATCGAGGGGCGCCGCAGCCGCCGCCAGCATGGCCTGCCACAGCCGCGCCCGCTCGTCGTCGTCGGGGTGCTGGAACACGACGTGGGCTGCCAGGCGGCGCTTGACCGCCTTGTCGATGCCGGTGTCGAGGTTGGTCGTCAGGATCACCGTGCCGTTGAAGCTCTCGATCCGCTGAAGCAGGAAGTTGACCTCGAGGTTGGCGTAGCGATCGGTCGCGCTCTGGACGTCCTTGGTCCGCTGACCGAACAGCGCGTCGGCCTCGTCGAACAGCAGCAGCACGTGGCCGGCCTCGGCGGCGTCGAACACCTTGGCCAGCTGCTTCTCGGTCTCGCCGACCCACTTCGACACGACCTTGCTGAGGTCGACCTGGTACAGCTCGAGTTCGAGCTCGCGGGCGATCAGCCCGGCGACCATGGTCTTGCCGGTGCCAGGCGGCCCCGAGAACATCGCGGCCACGCCGACTCCGCGCGGCATCTTCGAGCGGTAGCCCCACTCCTCGTACACTTGGTGAGCGTGGCGCACGCGGCCGACCAGCGTCCGGACCTGGCCCATGACGTCCTCGCCCAGCACCAGATCGTCCCACGACTGCCGGACCACGACCCGCTCGGCGACCTCGCCCATGCTCTCGGCGATGTTCTGGCGCACGCCGCCGGTGAGCTGGGCCAGAGATAGCGGCTCGTCGCCGTGCTGAGCGCCAGCCAGGACCCGCGCGCTCGCCACCGCGCGCTGGATGCCGCCGGCGCCGATCGGGAAGCGGATCGCGAGCTGCTCGGGATCGCCGTCGGCGATGCCGGCACCCGCCAGCACCCGCCACAGCCGGGCGCGGGTCGCGACGTCGGGCGGGTTCCACTCGACCCGCACCGTCGGCAGGCGGGTGCCGGAGTCGAGGCCGCGCCAGGTGGTGACCAGCACCACCGGGCCGTCGGCGCCGTCGAGATGCTGGCCGAGGACCCGGCCGCGAGCGTCGCGGCCGCCGTCGCCACCGACGCTGACCAGCTCCTCGACGCCGACGATGACCGGCACCGCGCCCCGCAGCGCGGCCTCGCGGCGAAGGGCGATCAGCGCGTCCGTGAGCGCGGCCGAGGTCGGCGGCAGCTGGCCGAGATCGAGGGCCAGCGTCGGCTGCGCGGTGGCGAGCGCGACCGCGGTGCGCCGGCCGGTGAGCGGCGCGCCCTCGACGTGGACCACCAGCGGCCGGGGCACCGCGAGGATGCCGGCCAGCCGGTCGATGGCTGCGCGCTGGGCGTCGTCGAGCTCGGGCGTGACCGCCGACGGCGCGATCGCGACCAGCCGGGGATCGCCGCCTGGCAACCCGGCGAGGTGGCGGATCAGCTCGTGCGCCGCGAGCCACGGGGTGGCCGCCATCACCCAGTCGCCGGGCGCGGTCGTGAGCAGGCCAGCGTGCGAGCCGCCGACCCCGGGCACGAAGGTGAGGCCGAGATCGCGCGCGGCCGCGGGCCCGAGCCCGGCGATGCGCGCGTACAGGGACGCGGTCATGCCGCGGACCGCGGTGTCATCGAGCGCGCGGGCGTGGATCAGCAGCCGCGGGTTGACGCCGAGCGCGACCGTCGCCCACACAAAGCCGATCTCGTGCTCGCTCCAGTGCAGGCGTCGGGCGAGATCGAGCATCGGCCGCGACGGCGGATCGGGCGGCAGCGCGGCCAGCGCGGCGTCGACCTCGGCCAGCTCGGCGTCGAGCTGGGGACCGGCGGCGTGCTCGCGCCCGCGGCGCTCGCGCTCGGCGTCGAGCACGGCGCGCATCGTCCGCAGCAGCACGCCGTGCAGCTGCAGGTCGTACTCGCTGCGTGCCAGGGCGGCCCCCACGTCGATCACGGTGGTCGAGGCTAGCCCCTCCGGTCGCGGGAGTCACCCGGCCAGCGGTTGCTGCTCAAGCTCGCCGTCGCCTGGGGTATGGTCGAGCCATGCTGCTCACCCGCGAGGAGATGACCTTCGACTTCGGAGGCGCGACCCTCGAGCCGGTGCGCGACCGCGAGCTGCTCGGCTGGATGCTCGACCAGTTCCTGTACGGCGAGATGACCGGCATCCAGGTCGGGCACTGGCTGTACCAGGCGCCCGACTACGAGGCCGCGCGGTTCCTGGCCCGGCAGTCGCTCGAGGAGATGCAGCACGTCGACAACTTCCTGCGCATCATGACCATGCTCGAGTGCAAGCCCGGCCGTGCGCACTGGGCGGTGCGCTTCCTGTCGACCGGCATGATGGGCGGCAGCTGGGCCGAGCACGTCACCCTCGAGATGGCCCAGGGCGAGGGCTTCGTGCTGATGGCGTTCTACGCGATCATCGACGCGCTCGACCACAAGCCGTCGGTCGAGATCCTGCGGCGCGCGGTCAAGCAGGAGGAGCGCCACGTCGAGTTCGGCGAGCGCGAGACGATGAAGGTGATCGCCGGCAAGGGCTGGCTGCGCCGACGCCTGCTCGGGCTGTCGCTGGTGTCGATGTGGGGCGTGCGCAAGCTGGCCGGCTACATGGAGAAGCGCGGCGGGCACGACCACGCGGTGATGAAGCACCTGCCGGCGTTCCTGGCCCTGGCCAACCGCTGCGCCGAGCTGCGGCTGCGGCGGATGGGCCTGCTCGATCGCCCGCTGGCCGAGGTCGGCGGCTGGAAGCGCGCCGCGCTGGTGGCCGAGGCCTACGGCGGCAAGCTGCTGGGCGGACTCGTCGACGTGGTGACGTTCCCGCTCCGGCTCTTGCCGTTCTGGCCGAAGAAGAAGCGCCTGACCGACACCTACCTCCGCGATCCGCACGTCGCCGGCTTCGACCTCGCCGAGTCGACCGGCGAGGCCGCGCGCGATCAGGCCGCGTAGCGAGCCTTGGCGGGCGATCGATCGTGACGCTGGGCGTGCGGGGGTTGCCGTCGTAGCCGGCGCGGCGCCGGTCAGGGCGCGAGCGCGACCGCGCCCGGATCGTTGCTGCAGCGGACCGTGACCCGGCTGCCGGTCACCGAGGTCGCGACCACGCCGACGGTGCGGCCGACCAGCGCGGCGACCGTGATCGGCGCCGACACCATCGCCATCCGGACCCGCCAGTGGCTGTCGGCGCCGCGCTCGATCACCGCGGTCGCGCGCAGCCGGATGTCGACGGGACCGGCCGAGCGGTCGACGGTGGCGAGCAGCGTGGTCGCGGCGATCGCGATCTGGCGGCTCGGCCCGAGCGCCAGCCGGGTGCCCTCGGCGCCGAGCGCGGTGGCGTCGAGAGTGGTCGCGAGGCTGGGGCCGGTTCGCACCGCGCCGCCGCGCAAGATCTGGAGCGGATCGGGCCAGACCGCGAGCGCGTCGGCGCTGGCGTCCCAGGTGGCGTCGCGACCGCCGGCGATCGCGACCGCGCCGGTCAGCGCCTCGAGCGCGGCCGCCGACTCGGGCTGACGCTCGATCGCGCTCGCCATCGCGCCGCCGGTCGGGCCGCGGGCGGCGTCGAGCCAGCGGCCCATCGACTGGGCGTAGCCGAGGTGCTCCGACACCAGGGTCCAGCGCTCGCTGTCGCGGACGTAGACCTGGGCCACTCGTAGCGGCACGGTCGCGGTCCGGCCGCACACCGGCAGGTGCAGGCTGAGCTGATCGAAGGTCCAGGCCACTGTCCGGTCGGCGGACAGATGCAGCTCGAG
>JAYVSF010000483.1:0-5617 GCA_043775605.1 Myxococcales bacterium | reverse complement strand
CGCCCCGACCTTGTCGACGGTGTGGGCGATCGCGAGCGCGTCGCGCTTGCGGGTACCCTTGAGCAGGACGTCGGCCGTGAGCTCGGCCACGCCCATGCGGGTCAGCGGCTCCTCGGCCCGACCGGCGCGGATCGCAAGCTGGACCGCGACCACCGGCAGCTTGGGGTTGGTCACCAGGATGACCTGCAGCCCGTTGGCGAGGGTGAAGCGCTCGATCGGCGGCATGGTCAGGGCCGCGGGCGTCGGCGGCGTCGGCGCCGTGATCAGATCCTTGCGATCCCATGGATCGACCACCGGCGGCGGCGGGGCCTCGGCCGACGGCTTGGCGGTGTGGGCGTCGCCGTCGAGCGGCAGGGTCGGGATGAGGTCGCGGGCCGGGCCGGGGCCGCAGGCGACGACGGCGCCGAGCACGGCGAGCAGGGCGCCGGTGGCGCGCGAGCGAGAGGCGATCATGGAGCGCTCACCGGGGGCACGACCACGACGGTGGCCTTGGCCGAAACGAGGTAGGTCGAGGTGACCCGCGCGACGTCGGCGGGGGTGACCTTGTCGATGGCGTCGAGCTCGCCGGCCAGGGTGCCGGGGTCGCCGGTCAGGATCCAGGCCTGGCCGAGCTGCTCGGCGAGCCCGGCCGGGTTGTCCATGCCGAACACGAAGCTCGACAGGATCTGGGCCCGGGCCCGGCTGACCTCGTCGGCGCCGGGCGGCTTCTTGGCCAGCCGGGCGAGCTCGTCGAACAGCGCGGCCTCGACCGCGCCGGCGTCGGCGGGATCGCGGAACACGCCGAGGGTCAGGAACAGGCCGGGATCCTCGCGGACCAGGAACGGCACCGCGGCGTCGAGGCCGAGCGCCCGCTTGCGCACCGGATCGACCGCGCGGATGCGCTGGCGCAGGCGGGCCGACTCGCCGGCGCCGAGGATGACGCTGGCGACCTGCAGCGCCGGCAGGTCGGCGTGGTTGCCGGCCGGCAGCTTGAAGCCGGCGAACACCAGGCCGATCTGGCTCGGCTCGAGGACAAGGCGGCGCTGCTCGGTCTGGGCGGGCTCAGGGCTGGCGGCGGCCGGCCGCGGCGGCGGTGGCGTGCCCGGGATCGGGCCGAAGTGCTGCTCGACCGAGGCCCGCACCGCGGCCAGCGTGGTGTCGCCGACCACGACCAGCAGCGCGTTCGAGGGCTGGTAGTAGGTCTGGTAAAAGGCCTGGAGGTCGGCGGTGGTGGTGTGGTCGAGGTCGTCGAGGTCACCGCCCGCGGTCCACGCGTACGGGTGCTTCTGGAACGCGATCGCCAGGAAGCGCAGCAGGCCGCGGACCACCGGATCGCCCTGCTGGCGCCGGATCTCCTCCTTCACCACCTCGCGCTCGGTCGCGATCATGTCGTCGCGGAACAGCAAGTTGCGCATGCGCTCGGCCTCGAGGCCGACGACGAAGTCGAGGTACGCCGACGGCACCACGTCCTTGTAAAAGGTCGCGTCCTCGGTGGTCTGGGCGTTGTACTCGCCGCCCAGCGACGCGATGAACCGGGCGTGGCCCTCGGGCCGCACGTGGGCGGTGCCGCGGAACATCATGTGCTCGAACATGTGGGCCGAACCGCGCCGGTCGCGGGGCTCGTCCTTGGAGCCAGCGTGGTACCAGACCTGGATCGCCACCACCGGGCTCGAGGTGTCGCGCAGGAGCACGACCTTCATCCCGTTCTCCAGCGTGAGCTGCTCGATCGGAGGGAGCTTGAAGACCGGGGCCGGCGCGGCGCGGGCAGCGGGCGTGGGCCTCGCCGGCTGAGCCACGGCGGAAGTCGCCAGGCCGAGGATCGCGGCCAGGGCGGCGCGTGTCATCCAGGATCGCATGAGGTCTCCGTCAGGGCGGCCGAGAGAGCGAGAAGGTACTCGTGAGGGAGCACGGGGTTGGCCCAGGATCGACCACCCGCGGGCAGGTCGGGATGCCCAGCGTGGCGCGGAACCTAGCTTGGATCCCTCACCGGCGCCATCGGCTGGACCACTGCCCGCGCACGGCAACCCTTACCCTCGCCGTACCCCGGTGAATCTGATCAACAGCGGGTCGAATATGCGAACAAGATCATGGTCGTGAGCAAATCTCTGGGAGCGGCGGCGATTACATGATTGCTGTAGGATTCTGTTGACGACGCTGTCATCGCCCGCCAGAGTATCGGGCAAGCAAGCGTGCGGCCGGTCCATTGCCGGTCCGCGAGACAAGGATGGCAGGACGTGGCAAGAGCAGCAGCGAGCGCGCCGGCGCAACCCACTCAGGACGAAGGAGTTCGCGTGATCGACGTAACGGGGGTCAAGGTGTTCTCGGCGACCAAGGCCAAGGAGCGCGAGCTCCTCGGTGAGGTGATCACCGACTGGATTCGCGTGAACGGCCAGAACGTCGACATCATCGACAAGATCGTCACGCAGTCCTCCGACTCGGAGTTCCACTGCCTGACGATCACGCTGTTCTACCGGCACAAGAACTAGCGCTCGCCAACGCGGCGAGCTCGCCGTGTGCGCGGAGCCGCGCCGCCAAGACGTCCCCGATGACCCGGGGACGTTCGGGTTTTCGGGCGGCTACTGCTTCATCGTGTGGCAGGCGAGACAGCCGAAGCCCTTCGGGTTGTCCGGGCTCCACTCGGTCATGCCGAGCAGCTGGGCCATGCCGGGCTTGACCTCCTGCTCCATGAAGTCACGGATGAGGGCGTCGTCGGGGTCGGGCGGGCTGGAGAAGTCGAGTTCGGGCAGGGCCCCGCTCGGCATGTCGAACTTGCCCTCTTCGGCGCCGGGGCCGTGACAGGTCTTGCAGTCGAAGTCGGCGAAGTCGTCGGCGTTGAAGGCCTTGAACTTGGCCTCCATGGTCGGCAAGACGGTGTGCTTCATGAAGTCGGCGCGGGCATGGTCGTTCATGCCCTCCCAGGCCCCGGGCGCGAGCGGGGTGGGTGCCGCGTTCGACGGCTCGGTGGTGGCGGATGTGGACTTGCCGCCACAGGCCGCGAGGGCGAGGACGGCGGACAGCAGGATGGACAGCTTCATGGCCGCGGATGCTACCCCCACCGGCCAACGCCCGTCCCGGACGTCGGCGCGGAGCCGGGCCCTGTCACCATTTGTGGGGCCTGCTTGATCTCCCCCGCCAGATGGGCTATCCCGTGCCCCCCCATGGAAAACTCGTTTGGCAAGCCGGTCGAGGTCGAGGTTCGCGACAGCCTCGAGAAGGCGATGAAGATCCTCAAGCAGAAGATGTCCAAGGAGGGCATTCTGCAGGAGCTCAAGCGGCGCCGCTTCTACGAGAAGCCCTCGGTGAAGAAGAAGCGGAAGACCCGCGAGGCCCGCAAGCGGCTGCGGCGCGAGATGAAGCGCAAGACCATCGGCGGCGCTCCTCCCCGCATGTGATCGTCGGGTCGTGCCTGGCGGTGCGACCCGAGCTTCAGCTAGTGGCAGGCGGTACGATGGACTGGATCGAGATCATCGTCCCCGCGACCGCGACCGACGTCGACGACGTCGCCGCGCTGCTCGCCGACGCGATCGAGCCGGCCCGCGAGGGCACGGAGATCCGTGGCGACGAGGTCGTCATCTGGGCGCCGCTGGCGACCGGCGAAGCGACCCTGGCCGAGGTCCGAGCCGCGGTGGCGGCGTTCGCCGAGGCCGGACTCGGCGTCGACCCGGAATCGGTGCGGGCCCAGCCGGCCATGCCCGAGGCCGAATGGCGCGACGCCTGGAAGCGCTACTTCCACGTGTCGCGGCTGACCCGACGCATCGTGGTGGTGCCGAGTTGGGAGCGCGACACCTTCACCGCCGCGGCCGACGACGTCGTGATCGATCTCGATCCCGGGATGGCGTTCGGCACCGGTACCCACGCGACCACGCGCCTGGTGCTGGCCGAGCTCGAGCGCCTCTCCGACGAGACGCCGGCCCCCGACCGGGTGCTCGACGTCGGCGCCGGCTCCGGCATCCTCGCGATCGCCGCGGCCAAGCTGTGGCCGGCGAGCGCGGTGCTGGCGGTCGACAACGACCCGATCGCCGTCGCCGCCTGCGCCGAGAACGCCGCCGCCAACCAGCTCACCGGCCGGCTGACCAGCGCGGCCACGTCGCTGGCCGACCTCGCCGGCCAGTTCCCGGTGGTGCTGGCCAACATCCAGGCCCACGTGCTGCGCGCGCTGCGCGACGCGATCGTCCTGCGGCTGGCGCCGGGCGGCACGCTGGTGCTGTCGGGGCTGCTGACGCCGCAGGCCCCGGCGGTCGCCGACGAGTACGTCGCGGCCGGCGTCACGCTGGTGGCGATCCGGCCGAGCCCCGACGATCCGGCGTGGTCGAGCGTGGTCCTGACCGCCCCGAAGCCGTCGTGACCTGCCGGGTCCTGGTCGGGCCCGAGCGGCTGCGGGCGGGGCCGCTGACCGTCGACGGCGAGACCTACGGCTCCCTGTTCCGGATCCGGCGGCTCGCGGTCGGCGAGCCGGGGGTGGTGTTCTAAGGCGCGGGCCGCGAGGCGGCGGCGACGGTGGCCGCGGTCGGGCCCGAGCGCGCGACCCTGGAGCTGGGCGAACCGCGCGCGGTGGCGGCCGCGCGGCCGCGCATCATCGTCTTGCAGGCGCTGATCAAGGGCGAGCGGATGGACTGGTGCCTCGAGAAGCTGGTCGAGGTCGGCGTCGACGAGATCGTGCCGTGCACGACCGCGCGCTCGGTGGTGCGGCTCGACGACGACCGGCGGGCCAGCCGCCACCAGCGCCACCAGGCCATCGTCCGCGAGGCCGCGCGCCAGTGCCAGCGCGCCGACCTGCCGCGGGTCCACGAGGCGACCGCGCTGGCCCGTGCGCTGCAGGCGGTGACCGCCGCGCGCCGGCTGATCGCGCACCCGCTGGCGACCGCGTCGACGCCGCTGCTGGCCGCGGTCGCCGACGATCCCGACGAGGTCGCGCTCGTCATCGGCCCCGAGGGCGGGCTCGACGATGACGAGCTGGCCCTGGCGGCGGCGGCCGGCTACGCGCCGGTGTCGCTCGGGCGCACGGTGCTGCGGGCCGAGACCGCCGGCCCGGTCGCGGTCGCGGCGATCCGGCTGGCCCGCGACGCCGCCGGCGCCTGACGTCGTCGCTTCCGAAGCTCTAGGGCGGGGTGCCGCACAGCGCCCAGCGGTAGAGGTCCTGCTTGTCGCCGGCGGACACGGTGCCCGTCCGCGGCATGTCGCCGGCGAAGACCCGGCGCGCGGCCTCCTCGGCGTGGGGCAACGCGGCGGCGTAGGTATCGAAGTTGACGGTCTGGGGCGCGCCGAAGCGCGAGGCGCCCACCAGGGTCGACGAGTGGCACGTGGTGCACGACAGCCGGAACGCGTTGACCATCGCGTAGGTCGGCACCGCCGGCGTCGCGCAGTCGACCGTCGGCAGCTCTTGACCACAGGCCGCCACGCCAGCAATGGCCAGCACGAGCGCGAGGGTCGAGCGCAGCCCCAACATCCCCGGCACGCTAGCAGCCCGGTCCGCGGTCCGGAACGCGAAAACGGCCGGCGTGTCGCTCCAGCCGTCCGTCGTCACACCACCACGTCGATTGTTCAGGCCGTCATCGGCACCATGTCCGAGATCGCGCTGACCTCGGTCAGGCGCTCGAGGCAGCGGCGCAGGTGGTTCCGGATCTTGTGGTTCTTCGAG
>JAYVSF010000482.1:0-26224 GCA_043775605.1 Myxococcales bacterium | reverse complement strand
CCTCGCCGATGCGATCGACGCGGAAGCTGCGCACCTCGTGGCGGAGGTGGCACCAGCCGACGAGGTACCAGGCGCTCTCGCGATAGACGAGGCCGTACGGATCGACGTCGCGCCGCGACGTCTCGCCGGTGCCGGCGGCCTGGTAGCTCATCGCGACCCGCTTTCGGAAGCGGGTCGCGGCCTCGAGGATCGCGAAGTTTTCGCCGAGGACGGCGGTCGAGCTGGCCTGCCGCTCGGGGAAGTGGACCAGCACCGGCGCGCGCCCGGTGGCGAACAGCTCGCTCGGGGTGTCGGGCGAGTCGGGCAGATCGAAGGCGAGCTTGCGCAGCGCGAGGTCGACGATCTTCGGGTAGGTGCCCCCGGGGATGGCGCGCGCCACCGACGCCGCCAGCACCAGCGCCGAGACCTCCTCGGCGGTGAGCCGGACCTCGGGCAGGCGGAAGCGCTTGAGGTCGATGACGTAGCCGCCGTCCTCGAGCGAGTCATCCTCCTCGGGCGTGATGTAGCGGATCGGCACGCCGAGCTCGAGCAGGTCGGCCTTGTCGCGCTCGAACGCGCGCAGCCCGGCCTCGACGTTGACGGTCTGGTAGCCGGGGAACTGCTCGCGGACCTCGCGGTAGGTGACCGGCGTGCGCGCGCGCAGGAGCAGCATCACCAGATCGAGCAGGCGCTTGCTGCGATCGCCGCGGCCGTGGCCGTCGTCGTCGTCGCGGCCCTTGCCCTTGGCCTTGCCCTTGCCGGCGGCCTTGGCCTTGGCCTTGCCCGCGGCGGTCGCCGGCGTCGTCGGCGTCGTCGGCGTGGAGCTCCTGGCGCGGGCCTTGGTCACCGCGATGATCATTACAGCAGGACGTCGTCCGGCGACATGGCGCGCGCTGCCGGTTTGTGGCGCCGGCGATCCACGCCGGGTACCGTCCGGGGATGCGAGCGTTGATTCGTGACGTGGCGCTGGCGCTGGCGCTGGTCGCGCTGGTGGCGAGCGCGGGCGCACGGCCGGCCGCCGCCGACGCGGTCGAGAAGGGCGCGTTCGGCGCCGGCATCGTCATCGGCGAGCCGACCGGGCTGTGCGCGAAGCTGTACCTGCGCGACGATCAGGCGATCCAGGCGGCGGTCGCGCTGTCGACGGTGGTCGGCGGCTTCCAGGTCCACGCCGATTACCTGTTCCACCCGATCATCCTCGAGGAGCGCGAGGCGTTCACGCTGCCGTTCTACGTCGGGCCCGGGCTCCGGCTCCTGCAGCACGGCGCCGGGCGCGGCGGCGATGCCGACTTTCGCATCGGCGTGCGCGCGGTCGCCGGCATCCTGTTCGACTTCAAGGAGCTGCCGCTCGACGTGTTCGCCGAGGCCGCGGGCATCGTCGAGTACACCTCCGGCAGCGACACCGCGTCGGTCAACGGCTTCGGGCTGGCCCTCAACGGCGGCCTGGGGGCGCGGTACTACTTCTGAATCATTACGGTCTGGGCGAAAACGATCCCTCGGGTTGCCGAACTGCCCCGGGTTTGGCAGGGTGCCCATCCCATGCAGACCGAAGACACCGCCTCCGAGACCAACGCGTCCCCCAGCCCCAGCACCCCCGGCGCCGCGCGCTACGGCGAGCTCAAGGCGATGGTGGCGGCGATGGAAGCCGACTTCACCAAGTTCTACGCCGACGGCAACAAGGCCGCCGGCACCCGCGTCCGCGGCGCGATGCAGGACCTCAAGAACTTCGCCCAGACCGTCCGCACCGAGGTCCAGGCGATCAAGAACGAGAAGGCCTGAACACTCTCAGTCCGACGCCGGGACGTCGCCCGCGGTCCACGCCGTCAGCCGGTCGCGGAGCGCCTGCATGACCGGCGTGGTGAGCTTGTACGAGGCCTCGTCGAGCTGATCGAGCTTGCTGATCGCGTCGTCGAACGCCTGCTTGGCGAGCGCGATGCCCAGCTTGTGATCCTTGAGGATCTCGTACTTGCACGTCGCGTAGTTGAGCAGCAGGCCGAGCCGGATCGGATGGGTCGGGGCCAGCTTCTCGGCGGCGACGGCGCCCTGCGCGTAGCTGGCGGCCGCCTTGGCAGCGAAGGCGTCGCGGCGGTCGGGCGCGAGCTCGGCCAGCACGGCGTACTGATCGCCGGTCATCGCGCGGTACAGGACCGCGTCCGGCGGTGGCGCGCTGGCGAGCAGGAACCCGACCTGGCCGTCCCAGGTCTCGGCGTGGGCCTCGAGCTCCGCCCGCAGCGCGAGCCGGTAGGCGACGACCTCGTGCTCCTGGGACGGGCCGTCGGTGCGCAGCGCCCGCCAGGCCGCGTGGGCCGAGTCGACGGTGGCGCGCTGGGCGCTGACCAGGAGGTCGCGCTCGTCGACGGTGAGGTGGCCGTGGGCGCCGGTGACGAGCCGGGTCGCGAACGCGTACATCTCGGCGACGCGGCCGCCGGCCTGGGCCGCGCGCGCGAGGGTGGCGAGGGTCTTGCGTCCGAACTCGATCGGCAGGGTCTCGCTGGCGGCCATCGGCCGATGAGAGCGGCCGGGCGGCGTGGTGTCAAGGCGCCGGCGGCGACGGTCAGCCCGTCCGGCGACGATGGCCGACGCCGAGGGCGAGGGCGAGCGCGGCCCAGGCCGCGGCCAGCGCACCCTGCACCCGCCGCCGGGCGGATGCTGGCATGATGGAGGCTTGGGGACCGACCCTCCCTCGTTCAAGCGCGGCACGACGATCGGCGGCTGGGAGATCCAGCGTCAGGTCGCCGGTCGACCCTGGCCCGAGGCCAAGGCCGAGCGAGGCGACGGCACGCTCGGTCGCCTGATGGTGATCCCCGCGGTCCAGGCGCCGGAGCCGGCGGCGCTGGTGGCGTGGAGGCTGGCGCTGGCGCCGCTTTCGCTCGATCATCCCGGGCTGCCGCCGTTGCGCGGCGTCGGCTACGACCCGACGGCGGGCGTGGTCTGGCTGGCGCGGGCGTGGACGCCGTGGCCGACGTTCGCCCAGGTCATCGACGGCTCGACCGCGCTGCCGGTCGGCCGGCGCGGCCAGGCGCTGCTCGCGCTCGGCGAGGTCCTCGGCGTGCTCCATCGCAGCGGCGAGGTCCACGGCGCGCTGGCGCCGGCGCGGGTCCTGCTGTCGCGGACCGACGGCTCGGCGTGCGAGGTGCTCGACCTCGGCCTGGCCACGGTCGCCGCCGGCCTCGGGCTCGACGTGCCCGGCGTGGTGCCGTCGGGCGAGGGCGCGCCGAGCGCGAGCGACGACGTCCGCGCGTTCGCGGCCATCGTCGAGGCCATGCTGGTGACCGAGGCCGGCGACCACGGGGCCTGGCATCCGGCGCTGACCGCGTGGTGCCAGTGGATGACGTCGGTGCCGGCCGCGGATCGCCCGGACATCGACGACGCGGTCGCGGCCCTGCGCGAGCTCCTGCCCGAGCCCGAGCCGCCGCCGCCGCCGCCGCCGCCGATCCTGCCGCCGCCGCCCGCCGAGCTCGAGATCATCGAGCGCAACGAGCGCAAGCGCGAGGAAGAGGAGGCGGCGTACCGGGCGGCGCAGGCGCAGGCGCAGGCCCAGGCGCAGGCTGATCAGCCCGTCGCGTCGATCCCCGCGACCGGCCCGTTCGCGGGGATCGACGTCAACACGCCGTTCGTGCCGCCGATCGTGCGCGGCGGGCCCGGGCTCAAGGCCGACGCCTGGCCGGCGCTGGTGCGGGCGCGGCGCGCGGCGGCGGTGTTCGACTACGATGTCGCCTCCGGCACGATCACCACCGGCCCGGTGATCTGGCGGCTCGGCTTCGGCCAGGTCGCGGCTGCCGCCGAGGCCATCGCCGACGCTCTCGCGCTGGCCGTCGACGCGCTCGACCGCTCGCTGGCCCGGGGCCCGCTCGATGGCGAGCTGCGGGCGTGCGGCTTCGAGGCTGTCGACGCCTGGCCCGACGGTGGCGGCGGCGGGCGGCCGTCGGCGCCGCGGCCGGACAGCGCGCGCTGGTTCCACCGGCCCGGCATGCGGGTCGAGATCGACGGCGCCACGATCACCGTCCAGCGCGAGTGCCAGGCCTGGGTGACGTCGCACGAGCTCGGCACCGTCGGCGACGTGGTCACCGAGGTGCCGACCGGCAAGCTGCCGCGCGCCAAGGCGGCGCGGGCCCAGTTGCTCGCCGCGATGCTGGCGGCGGCCGAGCGGGTCGCGGAGTGCCCGACCGTGTCGTACGTGTGCCGCTTCTGCCGCGGCACCTTCGAACGGCTGCACTTCCACGATCACCTCGGCGCCTGCCACGGCTGCAGCGAGCGCTACCTCCACATCGTCCACTGACAGGTCCACTGACAGTCCCGCACGGCCCGCGTGCTAGCGTCCGGCCATGGTGCGTCGAAGCCTCGCGGTGGTGCTCGCAGCGTTCGCGGTGCTGGTGCTCGCGTCACCGACCTGGGCCCAGGCCCAGCCGGCGGCGCGCGCGACCCCGGCGGCGCTGGTGTGGCAGCGCGTGCAGGCGATGCTGGAGTCGACCCCCGACGATCTCAAGGACGCCCGCTTCGGGTTCGACCTCGGCACGCTGCGCGATGACCCGGTGCCGGGCGGCAGCCTGGCCTCCGACTTCGAGACCGGGGTGAAGGCCGACAACACCGTCGTCGCGTTCTCGGCCAACGGCATGGCGGCGTGGGTGTCGGCCGATCTGTCGACGTTCGAGATCTGCGGCGACGAGACCTGCCCGAAGATCCCGCGGGTCGACGAGCGGTTCCACTTCACCGCGCTACTGGCCGGCGGCGCGCCGTGGCAGCCGGTGGTGTGGCACGTCGGCGTCGTGCTCGACAGCAAGGCGTACGCGGCGGCCACCCACGACGCCGACCTCGAGGCGGTGCCGGCCCGGGTCACGCGCGCCGACGACGTGGTCGCGCTGTTCCGGTCGACGATCGGCGATCCGGCGGCGCTGGCGAAGACGGTGTCGACCCGCGCCGACGTGGTGCTGTACGGCACCGACAAGAAGGAGCGGTACGTCGGCGGCAAGAAGGTCGCGGCCACGCTCAAGAAGTGGAGCCTGGGCTTCACCGTCAAGGACGGGCTCGTGGCCGGCACCACCGCGTCGGGGACGATCGCGTGGGTCGCCGCCAACGTCGACGCGGCGTCGATCAAGAAGCCGGGCGCGCGGCCCGACCCGTACCGCCTGACCGCGATCTACGAGAAGACCGACGCCGGCTGGAAGCTGGTCAATCTCCAGTTCTCGTTCGCGCGCTGACCCAGATCCGCAGGCGATCGAGCGCGGCCTCGATCGTCGCCGGCGCCTTGCAGAAACAGAAGCGGACCAGGCTCGGCGGCGGCGCGTGGAGGTAGAACGCGCTCATCGGGATGACCACCACGCCGGCCTCGACCACCAGGCGGTGGCAGAACGCGATGTCGTCCTCGCCTGGGTGCATCCACGCCGCGACATCGGCGACCAGGAAGTAGGTGCCGTTGCAGGGCAGGGTCGGCAGCCCGAGCTCGGCCAGCCCGGCGGCGAGGCGATCCTTGCCGGTGGCCAGCGCCGGACCGAGGCCTTCGAAGTAGGCGTCGCCCTGCGCGAGGCCGGCCGCGACCGCGTGCTGGAGGTTGGGTGGCGTGGTGAACGTGACGAGCTGGTGGGCCTTGCCGACCGCGCGGATCAGCGGCGCCGGGCCGGTGACGTAGCCGACCTTCCAGCCGGTCATCGAGAACGTCTTGCCGGCCGAGCCGATCCGCAGCGTGCGCTCGCGCATGCCGGGCAGGGTCATGAGCGGCACGTGGCGGGCGGGGCCGAAGGTCAGGTGCTCGTAGACCTCGTCGCATAGGGCGTAGGCGTCGTGCAGGGCGAGTTGCCCGGCGAGCCAGGTCAGATCGTCGACGGTGAACACCCGACCGGTCGGGTTCATCGGCGAGTTGAGGACGATGAGCTTGGTGCGCGGCGTGAACGCGGCGGCCAGCGCGGCGCGCGGTAGCGACCAGTCGGGCGGCGCCAGCCGGACCGCGCGGGCCACGCCGCCGAGCCGGCGGATCACCGGCGCGTAGGTGTCGTAGGCCGGCTCGAGCACGATGACCTCGTCGCCGGGCTCGACCAGCGCGAGGAAGCAATTGACCAGGGCCTCGGTCGCGCCCGAGGTCACCAGCACCTCCGACTCCCAGTCGAGGTCGAGGCCGTACCAGCGGCGATCGTGGGCGGCGACGGCCTGGCGCAGCGCCGGCAGCCCCATCATCGGCGGGTACTGGTTGTGGCCGTCGACGAGGTAGGCGGCGGCGGCCTCGCGCAGCGCCAGCGGGCCGCGGTCGTCGGGGAAGCCCTGGCCGAGGTTGACGGCCTGGTGCTGGCGGGCCAGGGCGCTCATCGCTTCGAAGATGGTCGTGCCGGACCGGGCCAGCGTCGGATCGAGCGACTTCACCGGCTCAAGGTATCCCGAGGAGGCCGAACCCGCTGCTTACCTGCGACCCCGAACCCCCAGAGTCATTGTTGACCGCTCGCTCACGCTCGCTGGGGGCTTCGAAGATGGTCGTGCCCGACCGGGCCAGCGTCGGATCGAGCGACTTCACGCCGGACCTCGGCTCGCGACCCGGGCCCACTCGGCCTTCGAGCGGGCGACGCAGTCCTCGATGGCGAGGCCGGCGAAGTAGTTGCCGGTGAGCGCGAGCCGGGTCCCGGCCAGCGCGCGATCGATCGCGTCGACCTGGGCGGCGTGGTCGCGGCCCGGCGCTGGCAGGGTGGTGTGGCGCTCGGCGGTGACCTCGAAGCGGTCGGCGCCGACCCCGAGCACCGCAGCGATGCGGCGCAGGCGGGTCGCGTGCTCGACGCCGGGCTTGAAGTGGAACGTGAAGGCGCGCCTGTGATCGTCGGCGACCGGATCGCGGGTGACCGCCGACCAGAAGACGTCGTCGGTCGGGACCACGAACGCCAGGGCCGGCAAGGTCACCGCGGTCCGGGCGACGACCACCCCGATCGAGTCGAGCTCGACGGTGCGCAGGGCGGCGAGCGCGCGGCCGAGGTCGGCGTGCGCCGGCGCGACCAGGCGGGCGGCGGTCGCCGGATCGGTGGCGAGCGCGACCACCGCGGCCTCGAGCACGCGGCCGTCGGCTAGCTCGACCTGGTAGCCGCCGTCGTGCGGGCGCAGCGCGGTGACCGCGGCCTCGACCTCGGCGTCGACGCCGGCGCCGATGATGGCGTCGACGATCGCGCCGACCCCGCCGGCGAACGTGAAGCTCTTCACCACGTCCTTGGCGCGCGGCCGCTTCTTGAACAGCGAGCCCGGGCCCTCGGCCGGGAAATCGTCGACGAGCTGCGACGGCACCGCCGACAGGAACGGCGCGAGCACCTCGGCGTAGTTGCGGGCGCCGACCAGCTTGCTGAAGTGCTCCTTGGTGGTGCGGCCGGCCGGCTTGCGGCCGAACAGCGCGCCTGGCGCGCGGCGCAGGAGCTCGCCGAACCGGAACTGCTTGAACACCGACAGCGGGCCCATGGTCGTGAGCGCGCCGCCCCGCAGCCGGCCGAAGCGCTTGCGGGCGTCGCCTCGGGCCACGATCGTCGGCGGCGACGGGCAGACGCGCGCGATCTCGAGCAGCGCGCCGTACGAGTTGTAGAGGGTGTGGGCGCCGAGTTCGAACCAGAACCCGTCGGGGCCGCGTCGGCTGTCGAGGCAACCGCCCAGGCGCGGGCCGGCCTCGAGCACCCGCGGCGCGCGACCGGCGCGAGCGGCGTGCCAGGCGAACGCGAGGCCGCTGATGCCGCCGCCGATCACGAGCACGGACTGGGCTTGCATGGGCGCAGCCTAGCTCTAAAACGGCGCGGGCAACTCGAGCGTGATCGCCGCGCCGGTGCGCGGGTGGACGAAGGTCAGCGCCTCGGCGTGGAGCAGCAGGCGCGGCTCGCGCGCGGCGTCGGTGCCGTACAGCCGATCGCCGACGATCGGCGCGGCCAGGCCGGCGGCGTGGGCGGCGTGCAGGCGGAGCTGGTGGGTGCGGCCAGTGTGCGGCGTGAACGCGACCCGGGTCCGGTCGCCGGTCGGGCCGGTGGTGCGCGCGAGGACCTGCCAGTCGGTGCGCGCGGCCTTGCCGTGGACGGGATCGTGGAGCTGGCGCGGGCGATCGTCGAGGTCGGGGCGCAGCGCCAGCTCGATGGTGCCGCGGTCGCCGGCCACCGCGCCGGCCAGCCACGCGATGTAGCGCTTGTGCAGCTCGCGGCGCGCGAACTGGCGCTGGAGCGCGGCGTGGGTCGCGAGATCCTTGGCCGCGAGCAGGAGGCCCGAGGTGTCGAGGTCGAGGCGATGGACGACGAGCGGGCCGGTGGCGGCCGGCAGGCGCTGGCGCAGGCGGGTCTGGACCGAGTCGCGCAAGAGGCCGCTGCGGCCGGGCACCGACAGGAGGCCGCACGGCTTGGCCACGACCAGCAGCCAGTCGTCCTCGAAGATCGTGCGCGGCTCGTCGTCGGCGATCGGCGCGTTGCCGAACACCGGCGGCGCGGCGGCGTCGAGGCCATCGAGCTGGTGCGGCAGGATCGGCCCGCACTTGCCGCGGCACGCCGGGTAGAACGCACCGTGATGACGGCCGCCCGTGACCGGCGGCGCGCCCCACCAGAACTCGGCGAGCGCGAGCGGGCGCAGGCCGCGGCCGAGGGCGTGGCCGAGCAGCTTGGGTGCGGCGCAGTCGCCGGCGCCGCCGGGCGGGGCCACCGGCGCGAACAGCTCGACCAGGGAACGACGCTGGCCGCGCGCGCTGGTGACGACGTAGCCGGCGAGCAGCAGGTCCCACAGCGCGCGCGAGCGGGCGGTGCGCAGGTCGGTGAGCGTGGCGGTGCGGGCGTCGAGCGCGGCGACCGCCGCGGCCGGCGGGCGCAGCTCGGCCTCGTGGGCGGCGTCGAGCCGGCGGCGCTCGGCGGTGTCGGCGCGGCTGGCCTGGGCGAGATCGTGCAGCGCGGCGTGATCGCCCGCGGTCAGCGCGGCGCGGGCGGCGTGGCGGGCGTTCTTGCGCGCGTGGTGGACCGCGATCATCGCATCGCGCTCGCGCGCGTGCCGCAGGATGATCGCCGCGTGTTGGTCGCGCATGTGGCGCGCCTCGGCGCCGTCGGTGAGCTCGGCCAACGCCTCGTCGAGCACGCGCAGCGAGGCCTCGCCGTCGGGCCAGACTTGGTCGCGGGCGAGGGCGTCGAACAACGGCGGCACGAAGCCGTCGACGTGCCAGCGGCCGTCGAGCATGCCGGAGAAGCCGCACAGATAGCCGACCTGGCCGGCGCCGTCCGCGACCACCAGCACGCCGAACATCTTGCCGGCGCCCGCCGCGTGCAGCGCGACCTCGCCCGCGACCTCGCCGCGTCGCAGCCGCGCGATCAGCTCGTCGGCCGCCCGCCGCGCGAGCGGGTGGGGCGGTCCCGGCTCGAACGGGCTCGGGAACCGCGCCGGCAGCTCGGCCGCCACCGGAGCGGGCGCGAGCGGGTACACGGGCGCGGCGTCCATCGCCCGGGAGCCATACCGCGGATTCCCGCCGGTCAGAGCCGACAGCCGAGGCTGGTCGCGGTCTGCCTCGTGCTGTCGGTCGACTGCCGGCAGTTCTCGACCGCGGCCTGCTGCGCCGCCTCGCGGGCGGTCGCGTCCAGGTCCTTCCACCCGGCGAAGGCCTGCCGTTGCGCCTCGAGGCTCTGGAGGAGCGCCTCGCGGCTTGCGGCGAACGCTTCGCACTGCGCGACCGTCGCCATGACGGCCAGGTACTCGTCGCACTCCGGCACGCCGGTCGACTCCGGTGCCGCCGGCGGCGGTGCCGGCGTGGTGGCCGGCTTGTCACCTCCGGGCCCGGGGCAGCCGGCGAGCGCCGCGGTCGACGCGACGACGAGCATGATCGCGAGCCGGGTCAGCGTGGACATGCTGTCAGATACCGCAGAACCGGCCCGGCCGGCTGCCGCTCGTCAGCGCGAAAGGTCGAGGCAGGAATCGACGACCTCGCGCGAGTACACCCGAGCGCACGGAGAGCGCCGGATTCCGACCGGTGAACGGCTGCGATCTGCGATGGCGTCTCGATCGGGATCGGCTTCGACGGCGAGATCGTCCAGCTCGGCTCGATCACCCCGACGACGCCCGACCCGGTGGCCTGCCCCTAGATCACGGGACGATGGTGATCGCCGCGCTCGCGGTCGTCGGTTGCGGGTTGCCGTTCTGGTCGACGAAGTAGCTGGCGAAGTCGGAGAACGACGCGGTGACGGTGTACGTGCCTGGCACGGGGATGGCCACGACCGCCTGCGCCAAGCCGAAGGCGTTGGTCACGCTGGTGAGCGTCGTGGGCACGCCATTGACAACGTAGGAGAAGGTCACGGACCTCCCGACGAGCCCAGTGCTGGCCGGCAGCTCGAACAGGGTGGCGGTCAGCACCGTCGCGTGCGCAGCCTGCCCGGTGGCATCGGGGACGACGAGCTGCGTCTTGCTGTACACGACGCGCGAGACCGCCGCCGAGTCGGTCCCCGACAGCGCGTTGTCGCCGCCGAAGTGCGTGACGAGGGAGTAGACCCCGCACTGCGTCGTGGGGAGGTAGGCGCTCACCCGGCCGTCGGCGTGGGTGTTTCCCACCACCGAGCTGACGGCCCCGTTCGGCGCGGTCGAGAGGAAGGTGACTGGCGCGCCGGCGACCGGCCCAGCCGGCACGACCGTGCGGCTGAGCGTGGTGGTGATGGTCTGGCCCTCGCCCACGAAGTTGCCGCTGATGGCGAGCGGCGAGAACTGCGTGATCGCCTTCATCAGGTTGAGCTGCGCGGTGCCGCTGCTTGCGGCGAGCAGGTCGGTGCCGGCGAACGAGGCGGTGTAGAAGAAGCTCTGGGCCACCGGGACGACGATCGTGGTGGCGGCGACACCGTTCGCGTCGGTGACCGCGTCCAGGTACACGCCCAAGCTCTGCACCGCGAAGCTGACCTGCTGGCCCGCGACCGGCACCCCGGCGGCGGTGCTCACGGTCGCCTGGAGCCTGACCTGCGCGCCGGCAAAGCCGCCCGCGCCGGCGACGACCATCCGGGTCGCCTCGCGGCACGCGGTCTGGGCCTGGTTGGTGCCGTCAGCGCATGCGACGCACACGCCGTCGCCGTTCGACGCGGTGCCACCCGGGCACGCGTTACACGCGAAGTGGTTCGGGTCGAGCCCGGTGCCGGGCGGGCAGGCCGGCGGCGCGGCGATGTCGAGCATCGCGGTCGCGGTCGTCGCGACCTGGTCGCCGTCCTGATCGACGTAGAAGTCGGCGAGGTTGGCGAACGACGCGCTGAAGCGATACGTGCCCGCGGACGGGACGGTCACGACGACGTGCGCGATGCCCGCGCCGTCGGTGAGCGCGGTGGCCGTGGGCACGACGCCGCCGAAATCGAAGGTCACGGGCTTACCCTCGAGCGGGGCGGAGTTCGTCAACGTGACCAGGCGCGCCGTCACGTCCGTGGGGTGGCCCATCTCCCCATGCGCGGCGTTGACCAGGAGCAGGGTCTTCTCATAGACGGCGTGCGCGACGACGATCGACGTCACCGGCGCCACGTAGACGTCGCCCGCGAACTGCGCGGCGAGCTGGTAGATGCCGCGGGTCGCGGTCGCGAACGAGGCGCTGGCCTGGCCGGCGACGCCGGTGGTCGTCGACGCGATCGAGGTCGCGCCGTGCGGGTCGGTCGACGTGAAGGTGACGGGCGCACCCTCGATGGCCGCGGACGGCGCGCTGATCCGCACGAGGGCGGTCGCGAGCTGCAGGCGGTCACCGACGAACCCGCCGTTGACCGTGAGCGAGTCGAACGTGGCGGTCGCGACGGTGGCCAGGAGCGTCGCGGTGCCGATGCTGGCGCCGTAGGTCTGGCTGCCCGCGAACGTGGCGGTGACGTTGTACTGGCCGGGGGGCACCGTCACGTAGACGACGGCGCGCCCGGTCGCGTCGGTGGCCGCGGCCTGGTGGATGACGACCCCGGGGCTGGTCACCACGAAGTCGATCGCCTCGCCGACGACTGGCAGCCCGCCGCCGGTCACCAGCGACCCAACGATCTCGAGGCTCGCGCCGGCCGGCCCGATGCCGGCGACGACGGTGGCGAGGGGCAAGCGTCGCCTGGCTCAGGCTCGACGGCGCCGGCCGAGCGCCGCGCCGATCACCAGCAGGCCGACCAGCGCCGTCGGGGCGCCGCGGTTGCCGGCGTCGCAGCCGCCGCCGCTGGTGGCCGGCCAGCACGCGCCACCGCCGTTGGCCGCGGGCGCGCAGTCGAAGCCAGACGGGCAGGCGTCGGCGGCGCCCTGGGCGCAGGCCAGCACGCACAGTTGCTGATCGCCGCGGCCCGCGCACGCGCCCGACTCGCATTGCTCACCGCCGGTGCACGCGCTGCCGACGCCGGTCGGGTCGAACGGCGCCGCCATGCACAGGTGGTCGAAGCAGATCCGGCTGCCCGGGCACTGGCTGTCGTCCTCGCACACCGGGCAGTCGGGGTCGACCGGCAGCCCGGCCTGGCCGCAACCCGCGGTGCAGGTGCCGTCGGCGCCACACTGGATGCCGGGCACATGGGCGATCAGGAAGTCGCGCTCGGCGTCGGTGCGGGTGTCGGCGCCGAACTCGGCGCAGTTCTGGTCGCCGAACGAGGTGATGCCGACCTGGAGCAGCGTGCCGTCGACGGTCGCGAACGACGGACCGCCCGAGTCGCCCTGGCACTTGCCGAGCCCGCTGCGCTGGTCGTAGCAGAGGAGATTGGCGTCGGACTCGCCGGCCGGCGCGCACGACACCGACGTCTGGTGGACCACGTACTCGACGCCGACGTTGCCGCCGCCCCCGACCGCGGTCGCGCCGTAGCCGACCATCGTGACGTCGATCCCGACCGGGGCCCGGGCCGGATCGAGGTTGACTGGCACCGGCGCGCGATCGGTGATCGGCGTCGCCAGCTTGATGAGGCCGATGTCGTGGCTGCCGAGGGCGGCGAGCGAGAACGACGGGTGCGGGTACGTCGCGCTGGCCCGCACGACCGTGCCGCTGCTGGTGCGCAGGTTGACGGTGCCGACGTGGATCCGCACGCCGGCGGTGATCTGGGCCTGGGTCAGGTGCAGCACGGATGGCGACACGCAGTGGGCGGCGGTCAGCACCCAGTCGGGCGTGAGCAGCGTCGCCGAGCACAGGCCGCCGCCGACCTCGAGCACCAGCGTGGTCGGGTACTGGCCGACGGTGGTCTGGTCGCCGCCGAGGATCGGGGCCTGGGTCGGGCCGGCCAGCGCCGGGGCGGCCACCAACAGCGAGGCGAGGACAGCGAAGCCGGCAGCGCGCATGGCCGCCACCTTGCCCGGTCGGCGGCCGCGCGCCGCGACGGGAAGCTAACCCCTGCTGGCACGGTGGCGCCCGCCCGCATCGGACCGGCCCGGTGCGTTGACGTCGGTCAAGTCTGGCGGGTCCAGCCCTCGGGGTGCGGGCCGAACCGCGCGACGTAGGCGTCGAGCAGGCGGGCGCCGTCGAGCGGCAGGCCGTCGCGCAACAGGCAGCTCACCAGCAGCCGCAGCGACTGCTCGCGAGCGCCGAGGTCGCCATCGAGCACGCGCAGGAAGGCGCGGATCGCGGGCCGCCAGCGCCCGAGTCGCCAGCAGGCGACGCCGAGGTTCTCGTAGACGTCGGCGGCGCGGGCGTCGTCGGCGGGGCCCAGCGCCTGCACCGCGTCCTCGTACGCCGCCAGCGCGGCCGGCAGGTCGTCGGCGAGGTAGGCCTGGTTGCCGCGCTCGAGCGCGACGTCGACGGCGTCGGCGTCGGTCACGTCGGGGCGCGCGTCAGCCACCGCCGGCTCCGATCCAGCGCCCGTCGTCGGCGAGCGCGAACCGGGCGCGGACATCGTCGCCGCGCCGCACGGTGCCCGACCAGCGCCAGGCCAGGTCGCCGTTGGCCTCGTCGAGGGCGAGCCGGACCTCGACCTCGTCGCCGGTCGCGACCTCGAGCGCCGGCACCGGGAACAGGTACTGACCCCAGTGGGTCTGCACCCCGGGCGCGGTCGACAGCGTGACCGCCGGCGCCAGGGTCGCCTCGAACCAGCCGAGCAGCCCGCGCAGCGCGCCGCCGCGCGCGACCGTGAACGTCAGCGTGCGATCGCAAGGGCCGAGCGGGCCGGGCGGCACGAAGTCGTGGAACGGCGCGCCCGCCGCCAGCAGCACGCTGGTACCGACGTCGACCCGGTGACACTCGGCCAGCGCGGGCGTAAGCGCCGGGCGGAGATCGACGCCGTAGAACGGCGCCTGCCACACCTCGAGCTCGCGCACGCCGACGTCGGCGGGCGCCAGCCACAGCCGGACGTGGCCCGGACACCAGCGCCCGCCGGGCTTGAGCCAGCGACCCGCGGCCGCCACCGCGGGCAGCATCAGATCGTCGACGAGAAACGCGCCGAGGAAGTCACCGAGCACGACATCGACCGGCTCGACCGGCGCCATCCGGGTCAGATCGGCGTGGTGCACGATCACGCGATCGCCGAGACGGTTGTGGGCGACCAGCGCGCGCGCCAGCTCGGCGATCGCCATCGACTCGACGGCGTGGACCCGGGCGCCGCGCCGGGCCGCGAGCATGGCCAGGATGCCGCTGCCGGTGCCGACGTCGAGCACGACGTCGCCGGGCCGGACCAGCGCGCGGATCGCCCGCTCGTAGGCGTCCATGCGATGGGGATCGAGCAGCAGGCCGCCGTGATAGGACAGCGGCGCGTGGTGGCCGAGGGCGTCGGCGCCGCGGTGCCGGGTCACGATCGTGCGCCCAGCAGGCGATCGACCACGGCGTCGAGCGCGGCCCGCCGCTCGGGCCCGTCGCGATGGATGTGCTGGTAGCGACGCCATTGCTGATCGATCAGCGCCCGCCGCGCGGTCGGCGTCGGCATCCAGCCGTGCTCGAACATCTCGCCGTCGATCGGCGCGCAGCCGGCGTCCTGGAACTCGAACGACAGGCTGATCCGTGGCGGGCTGCCCGGTCGCGCCATCGCGCCCCAGTGCAGGAGCCGCGAGGTCCAGCCCAGCACCGCCCCGGCGGCGGCCGGCAGCGCGCGGATGGCCTGCAGGAACATGACCTCGCTGGTCGCGCGCGGGTTCGGGTACTGCGGATCCCACGGCGCCGGCACCACGTACATGCAGCCGTTGTCGGTGGTGGCGTCGGTCAGCGCGATCCACACGCCGATGGTCTGCGGCCGGCCGTCGTCGCCGACCGCGATCGTGGGCCGGTCGCGGTGGGGATCCCAGCCGCGGGCGTGATCGTCGTCGTCGGTATCGAGCCGCCAGGCCCAGAACGCCGGCATCACCCGGGCCGGCCCGGCGAACGCGGCGTCGGCATGCTCGCGCAGCAGCGCGGCCAGCTCCCACGGCGCGTCGAACACGAAGCTGGCCAGCGGCGGTGCGCCGGCGGCGCGGACCCGCTCGATCGCGTCTCGACAGCGCCCGATCAGCGCGGCCGGGATCGACGGTGGCGTCGTGAAGTAGCCGTCGGTCCACAGGCTGGCCTGCAGCGCGGCGCCGTCGACCCTGTGGTCGAGCTGCCAGGTCCGGGGCGCGCCGATGGTCAGGCCGCCGGCCGCCGCGTCCTCGGGCAGGGCCGCGAGCGCAGCCGTCGTCGTCGCGGGCATCGTCGACGTCATCGGCGCCAGCGTAACACCCGGGCGATCGGCTATGCTGGCGCGGTGAGCGAGTCGAGCCGGGTGCGGATCGCGACCTGCCGGGATAGCGCCGAGGCCGCGGTGATCCGGGCCGCGCTGTCGAGCAACGACATCAACGTGTCCATCTTCGGCGAGAGCTCGGCCCAGATGTTCGGGCTCGGCGCGTCGGCGGTTTCGCTCGACGTCTGGGTCGACCGCGAGGAGGTCGAGGAGGCGCTGGCGCTGATCCGCGAGCTGCGCGAGGGCGGCGGCGCCCAGCTCGCCGACGACGAGATCCCGGTCGACGACACCGCCGAACGTCAGGACGACCTGACCACCGAGGGTGCGATCGTCGCCCCGACCGACGACACCTTGCTCCGGCTCGGCACGCGCAACCGGGTCGTGTTCGCGGTGCTGGTCGGCCTGTTCGTGGGGTTCGGCACCGCCCACATGTCGGCCCGGGCCTGGAAGCGCGGGTTCGTGCTCACGGCGCTGCACGCCGCCTGCTGGGTCCAGATCCTCGAAGGCGACGTCCGCCTCGGCGTCGCGGTGATGCTGGCGACGATGGCCATGGACGTCCTCGGCGCGCTGATGGAGATCTCGCAGACCTCCTCCAACTTGCCCGTCGCCACGCTCCGCAAGCCCTGATCGGATCCGGATCCGGACGCGGGCTGGCCTGCGATTTCGGACACGCTTCGGATCCAGATTCCGGCTCGGTTTCGGCGGCGGATCTGGCACGCTAGGCGCCGATGAATTACCGCGCGACCTCGCTGTCCTCGCTCGCCTCCTCGCTGCTCGTCGTCAGCCTCGCCGCGGCCTGTGGCGGCGGCTCGTCGGCGGGTGACGACACAACCACCGTCGACGCCAGCGTCGACGCCGACCCGTCCGCCGGCTGGACCCCGCTGGTCGAGGGCGACTGGAATCTGGTCGCCGGCGACGAGGGCTACTACTGCGTCTACGCGACGGTGCCGCGCGACATGTACGTGAAGGCCTTCCGCCCGATCATCCCGCTCGGCACCCACCACACCGTGCTGACCCGCTACACCGGCAACCACGCCGACGGCGTCGTCCGCTGCGACGTCGGCACCAACGGCCAGAGCATGATCTACGGCTCCGGCGTCGGCTCGCCCGACTTCACCTTCCCGGCCGGGGTCGGCCTCCACCTCACCGCCGGCACCCGCCTGCTCCTCAACCTCCACCTCTACAACGCCGGCGATCAGCCGCTGTCCGGGCACTCGGGCACGATGATCCAGGAGACCACCGCCGATCAGGTCCAGCACCTCGCCGAGATCGTGCTGGCCGGGCCCACCGTCGGCCTGACCGTGCCCACCGGCGTGTCGACGCAGTCGGGCACCTGCAACCTGGCGAACGTCACCAGCGAGCCGATCCAGGTCTTCGCGCTGTCGCAGCACATGCACAAGCTCGGCCGCCACCTCAAGACCACGATCCGGCGCGGCGGCGCGCAGGACCTCGTGCTGCAGGACGTGCCCTACGACTTCGAGCACCAGAACTTCCAGCTCGTGCAGCCGACCGTCGAGCTGCGGCCCGGCGACGTCCTCACCACCTACTGCAGCTACGACAACGGCACCGGCGCCGTCGTCCGCTTCGGCGACTCGTCCGACAACGAGATGTGCTTCAGCGACCTGTTCTACTACCCGGCCCAGGGCGCGCAGTTCGTCTGCACCGGCTTCTGAATCACGGTTCGCGTCAAGCCGGCGCGGATCAGGGATCGCACTCGCAGATGAACGGCAGGGTCGCGGTCGGCAGCGTGCTGGCCAGCCGCCAGGCGCCATTGGTGCGAGCCAGCATCCCGGCGGTCTTGGTCGCGTCGTCTTCGGGCTGACCGGTCGCCCACGCGCCGTCATCGATCGGGTTGTCGGTGACCCATCGCCACGGTGGCCGGGTGTTGCAGTCACCCATGCCCGCGGAGCACTTCGCGCCCACGTACGGCGTGGTGCTGTTGCCGGGGTCGACCGCGGCGACGATGCCATCCATCGCCACGCTCAGCTCGAACGTCGCGAGGTGAGTCCGGCCCGGTACCTCGTTGCAGCCTTCGGCGGCCTGGGCGAACTGCATCGCGGTCGTCCGGAACCCGAAGCGGTGGCCGAGGAAGAGGATGTTGTACGAGGCCGGGCACATCGTCGGCGCGTCGATGCCCGCGGCGTCGACCGGCCGCGCGTCGATCGCGCCGGGCGCGTCGATGGCGATCGCGGCGTCCGCGACCGTCGCGTCGTCGGTCGTGGCGAGGCCGCCGGTCGGCTCGAACCGGCACGCCGACACCAGCACCACCAGGGCGACGATCCCCCGCATCCACCCAGCCTAAGCGATCCCGCCCGCACCGTCATGGGATCTTGCATCGTCGGAGATCATCGGACAAAGTGCGCCCCGGACAGGTAGGGACCCTTGTCGACGGACCAGCTCTCCAGCGATCTCGCTTCGTTGCGGATTGACCGCAATCCTGCTGCGCCCCCGCGTCGATTTCCGTCGTGGCTGGTGTGGCTGGCCGTGGCCGCCGGCGTCGTCGCGATCGTCTACTTCGTCGCGCTGCCGCGGCTGCGGTCGGCGATGTTCAGCGCCAAGGTCAAGACCGGCGAGGTGACGCTGGTGTCGCCGGCCCAGGGCCAGGTCCAGCTCACCGCGACCGGCTACGTCGTGGCGCTCACCTACGCCAAGGTCGCGGCCAAGGTCAACGGCCGCATCGCCGAGCTGTTCGTCGAGGAGGGCCAGGTCATCGACCGCGGCGCCAAGGTCGCGCGGCTCGAGGACATCGACATCAGGAGCCAGCTCGCCGCGGCCCAGGCCCAGGCCGCCTCGGCCAAGGCCCGCGTCCTGACCGCGCGGGCCGGCGTCGCCGAGCTCAAGGTCCAGCTCGATCGCGAGGCCCAGATGGTCGCCGGTGGGCTGTCGGCCCGGTCGGTCACCGACGATCTCGCCGCCCGCAGCGCGTCGTTGACCGCCGCGGTCCGCGCCGCCGAGGCCGAGGCCGCCGCCGCCGACGCCCAGACCCGCACCCTCGCGGTCCAGCTCGAGAACTACGTCATCACCTCGCCCATCGCCGGCACCGTGATCGACAAGATCGTCGAGGTCGGCGAGGTGGTGTCGCCCGGCTTCGGCGCGCCCGGCGTGGTCGAGGTCGTCGACCTGACGTCGCTGGTGGTCGAGATCGACGTGCCCGAGACCCGCCTGGCCCAGGTCACCGTCGACGGCCCGTGCGAGATCGTGCTCGACGCCTACCCGAGCCAGCGCTACCGCGGCAAGGTCAAGGAGCTCGGCCGCAAGGTCAACCGGTCCAAGGCGACCGTGCCGATCAAGGTCAGCTTCGTCGATCGGCCCAAGGAGGTCCTGCCCGACATGGCGGCCCGGGTCAGCTTCCTCTCGGCGGCGATCGCCGAGCAGGATCTCAAGCAGCCGGCCCGGCTGGTGGTCCCGGCCGCCGCGGTGGTGAAGCGTGACGGCGCCGACGTGGTCTTCGTCCTCGACGACGACACCGTGCGCCGCACCCCGGTCCAGGTCGGCGGCCCGTTCGGCGGCGGCCGCGAGCTCATCACCCCGCTGCCGGTCGGCGCCAAGGTGGTGCTGTCACCACCCTCGAGCATGCGCGACGGCGACACGGTCAAGGAGAAGATCTGAAGATGGCGACCAACGACAAGCACGGCAACGGCGACAGCATCGTCACCCTGGTCGGCATCACCAAGACCTTCTTCCGAGGCAAGGAGCCCATCCCGGTCCTCGACAACCTCGACCTCGACGTGCCGACCGGCTCGTTCGAGGCGCTGATGGGGCCGTCGGGCTCGGGCAAGTCGACCTTGCTCAACCTGATCGCCGGCCTCGACCGCCCGACCTCGGGCTCGATCAAGGTCGCCGGCGCCGAGCTGGCCAAGATGTCCGACAGCGAGCTGGCGAAGTGGCGGTCGCAGACCATCGGCTTCGTGTTCCAGTCGTTCAACCTGATCCCGGCCCTGACCGCGGCCCAGAACGTCGAGCTGCCGCTGCTGCTCACCAACCTCGGCAGCGCCGAGCGCAAGAAGCGGGTGGCGACCGCGCTGCGGGTCGTCAACCTCGAGGACCGCATGCACCACTACCCGCGCCAGATGTCGGGCGGGCAGGAGCAGCGGGTCGCGATCGCCCGCGCCATCGTCAACGATCCCAAGATCATCGTCGCCGACGAGCCGACCGGTGATCTCGATCGCAAGAGCGCCGACGACGTCCTGAACCTGCTCACCAAGCTCAACGCCGAGCTGGGCAAGACCATCTTCATGGTCACCCACGATCCGGCGGCGGCCGAGCGGGCCAAGCTGCAGCGCAAGCTCGACAAGGGGGCGCTGGTATGAACCTCGCGACCTATGCCACCCGGAACATGTTCCGGCGCAAGGGCCGCACGATCCTCACGGTCGTCGCCGTCATGCTGGCGGTGCTGATCTTCGCGCTGATCCGCACGGTCGTCGCGATGTGGAACGCCGGCGCCGACGAGGCCCTCCAGGATCGCCTGGCGACCCGGCACAAGGCGTCGATCACCATGACCTTGCCCAAGACCTACTTCCAGCAGGTCAAGCAGGTGCCGGGGGTCCGGGCCGCGACCTACGCCAACTGGTTCGGCGGCAAGGATCCCAAGAAGCGCGTGCAGTTCTTCGCCGCGTTCGCGGTCGATCAGGACACCTACTTCGACGTGCTCGACGACATGCAGGTGGCGCCCGAGGTCATGGCCACCTGGAAGGCCACCAAGAACGGCGCGATCCTCGGCGACATCCTGGCCCGCGATCTCCAGGTCAAGCCGGGTGAGAAGGTCATCATCACCAGCGACATCTTCAAGGGCGACTGGGAGTTCACGGTGGTCGGGCTGTACAAGCCGCTGCGCCGGACCGTCGATCGCTCGACCTTCATCTTCCGCTGGGACTACCTCAACGACAGCCCCGACCTGCGGCCCGAGATGAAGGACAAGATCGGCTGGATGATGGAGCGGACCTCCGATCCCAAGGGCAGCGCGGAGGTGGCGCGGGCGATCGACAAGGTCTTCGACGACCAGGACGATCAGACCCTGAGCATGAGCGAGCGCGCGTTCCAGCTGTCGTTCCTCGGCGGTTTCGCCGCGGTGTTGCGGGCCTTCGATGTCGGCTCGCTGTTCATCCTGGTGATCATGGCGCTCATCCTCGCCAACACGGTGGCGATGAGCGTGCGCGAACGGACCCACGAGTACGGCATCCTGCGCGCGGTCGGGTTCCAGCCCGGCCACATCCTCGGGTTCGTGATGGCGGAGTCGGCGCTGATCGCGCTGCTCGGCGGGCTGCTCGGCGTCGGCCTGGTGGCGCTCCTGGTCAACGTCATGATGGGGCCGTTTCTCGAGGAGCACATGGCGGGCTGGTTCCCGTACTTCCGGACGCCGGGGTCGGTGATGTTGCTGTCGCTGGTGGCCGCGGGCGCCCTCGGCGGGCTGGCGGCGGCGCTGCCGGCGGTGCGCGCGTCGCGGCTCAAGGTGACGGACGCCCTGCGGAGGGTCGACTGATGGTGCCCATCCAGTACAACCTTCGCAGCATGGTGGTCCGCAAGTGGACGACCATCTTCACCGCGCTCGGCATCGCGCTGGTCGTGTTCGTGTTCGGCGCGGCCATGATGCTGGGCCAGGGCGTGACCCGGGCCATGACCAGCAGCGGCGATGCTCGCAACGCCATCATCCTGCGTGATGGCTCCGACAACGAGCTGTCGAGCGGGCTCGAGGCCACCGTGGTCGGGTTGATCCGCGAGCAGCCGCAGGTCGCCCCGGCGACGGCGCCGGCCGAGAGCGTCGTCGGCGAGGTCGTGATCGTCGTGACCGCCGATCTGCGCAACGGCGCCGGCTCGACCAACGTGCTGGTCCGCGGCATGTCGACCGGCGGCTTCGCGTTCCGCAGCGACGCCCGCCTGGTCAGCGGCCGGATGCCCACGCCCGGCACCGAGGAGGCGCTGATCGGCGAGGGCGTGGCCGGCCGGTTCAAGGGCCTCGGCGTTGGCGAGAGCTTCGACCTCCGACGCAACCGCCCGCTCAAGATCGTCGGCGTGTTCAGCGCCGGCGACTCGTCGTACGAGTCCGAGGTCTGGTGCGACGTCGATCTCTTGCGCCGGTCGCTCGGCCGCGAGGGCTCGGTGTCGTCGATCCGGGTCCGGCTGTCCTCGCCCGGTCAGCTCGCCGCCTTCAAGTCGGCGCTCGAGGCCGACAAGCGCCAGGGCGTCAAGGTGCTCGGCGAGCGCGAGTACTACAAGAAGCAGTCCGAGCAGACGTCGCAGTTCCTGACCATCCTCGCCGGCATCTTCGCGGTGCTGTTCGCGCTGGCCGCGATGATCGGTGCCGCGATCACGATGAACAGCGCGGTCGCCAACCGGGTGCGCGAGATCGGCACCCTGCGCGCGCTCGGGTTCTCGCGGCTGGCGATCCTGACGTCGTTCGTGCTCGAGGCGATCATGCTGGCCTTGCTCGGCGGCCTGGTCGGGCTGGTGCTGGTGTTCGTGATGTCGCTGTTCAGCTTCCCGATCATGAACTTCGCGACGTTCTCCGAGATCGTGATCCGGTTCCGGGCCACGCCCGCCGTGATGCTGTCGGCGCTGACCTTCTCGGCGGTGATGGGCCTGGTCGGCGGGCTGGTCCCCGCGATCCGCGCCGCCCGGGTCTCGCCCGTCGAAGCCATGCGCGGCTGATCAGCTAGCGCACGTACATCCAGCCGTTGCCGGCGCCGAGGCCGCCGGGCGCGCCCCAGGCGAGCGCCGAGCCCCTCCAGTAGGCGCCGTTGTAGTGGCCGGACCCCGTGGACTCGCCGCCCCCGGAGATGCTCCCCGACCAGCAGTTCGTGTACCACCACGGGCTGTTGCCATACAGCTGCGCGCAGGAGTTGGTGGGCTCCACGTCGAGATCGCGGTCGTAGGTCGAGAATGGGCGACCGTTGGACTCGCTGAGCACGCCTGGCACCACGTTGCCGATCGACTGGACGCAAGCGCCGGCCGTGAGGTTGAGCGCGAAGTTCACGCCGAAGCTGAACGGACAGCGATAGCGTTGCTCGATGTTGGTCTGGTAGTCGGGCGCCCAGTCGTAACGCAGCAGGCCGGCCGGCGCGAGCGGCGCCCAGTGCTTGAGCCCGGTGTAGACCACGAACGACTCGAGGTCGTCGCTGACCCGACGGCCGTCGGTGGCGGGCAGCGTTTCGGTCGCCGCCTTCCACTGCAGTTCGGTGACCGGCTTGGCGCGACCGCCGCGCAGGTTGCTCCACACCAGGGTCCACCCGCCGCCATCGTTGACCATGTCGCAGTACGCCTCGAAGGACGAACGCGCGGTCGGCGGTCGCAGCCAGTAGACGCCGCTGGCGATCCCGGGGCGCGCGACCAAGAGCGCGGCACAGCTCGCGGCCGGGTTGGCCCGGTCGGTGCCCACCGGTCGGTTGAACGCGCCGGCCAGCGTGAGCGCGCCGCTGAACGTGACGTCACCGTTGAACGTGCCGGCGAAGGTGCCTGCCGGACCTGCCGGACCGACCGGCCCCTGAGCACCCGCGGGCCCTGCTGCACCGATCGCACCGGCGGGCCCTGGCGCACCGGCGGCACCCATCAGGCCCTGCGGTCCCGCCGCACCGACCGGACCGTTGGGACCGATCGGACCGACTGCCCCCATCGGTCCGGTGGCGCCGTCCATGCCCGCGGGTCCCTGCGCGCCGTCGGCACCGCGCGCTCCCGCGGGCCCCGTCGGACCGGGCGCACCCTCGGCACCTGCAGGGCCAGCCGACCCGATGGGACCCTCGGGCCCCGGCGCGGCATCGCCGCTGCCACAGGCCGCGAGGAAGGACAGCGTCAACGACGTGGCCATGGAAGATGATCGAAGCGAGCCGAGCATGCGTACCTCCAGGTCAAGAACCAGCGCCCCCACCCATGACGTTGCGGGACGGACCGACCCGCCGTCAACCGTCAACCTCCTGGCGGATGTTAGCGGCCGGTCAGCGACAGAATGGCGACGACGTGGAGGCTGAAGCCGACCAGGGTCAGCGCGTGGAAGACCTCGTGGTAGCCGAACGTGCGCGGCCACGGATCGGGCCAGCGCACGGTGTAGATGATGGTGCCGAGTGTGTGGCAGGCGCCGCCGGCCGACAGCAGGACGAGCAGGGGTGGCCCGCCAGCGCGCAGCAGCGCGGGGATGGCGAGGGCCAGGGTCCAGCCGAGGACGATGCCGAGGGTGCCGACCACCCAGCGCGGCGAGTCGGGCCAGGCCACGGCCCGCAGCACGCCGAGCGCGGCGCCGGTGCAGCCGACGACCAGGAACCAGCGGCCGTCGTCGGCGGGCAGGGCCAGCGCGCACAGCGGCGTGTACGTGCCCGCGATCATCACGAAGATCGCGGCGTGGTCGGCGCGCCGCAACCAGCCGCTGGTGCGCGCGGTCCAGCGTCCGCGGTGATAGGCCGCGCTGAGCCCGAGCATCGTGGCCAGGGCCACGAAGTACACCGCGACCGGCCAGCGGCGACCGTCGCGCACGAACAGGATCGGTCCGAGGGCGGCGACGATCAGGAAGCCGAGCTGGTGCAGCACGCCGCGCAGCCGGGCGCGGGCCGCGGGCTCGTCGAGCGCAGGCCCGCCCACCGCGTGGTCGTCGTCGGCGACGAATCCTGCATCCTCCCCGGCGGTGATCACGCGCGGGGAGTGTAGCCGAGCGCAGGGCGGTCAGGGCGCCGCGGCGACGGGCTGGGCAGCGCCAGCCCCCGATCTCGAGCACTTGACTGGATCGGGCGTTCTCGTCGATCCTCGGAGCGCATGACCTCGGCGGGGCTCGGGCCGATCATCGGCCGGCAGCGCGAGCGCGACGCGTTCGTGGCCGCGCTCGACGGCGGCGTCGGGCTGGTGTGCGTGCATGGCCCGGCCGGGGTCGGCAAGTCGACCCTGGTGCGGGCGATGGTCGATCTCGCGGTGGCCCGAGGCCGCGCGGTCCGCCAGGTCGATGCCCGCGACTTCCCGCCCTCGCCGCGGACGTTCCGCGCGGCGCTGCAGGCGGTGGGCGGGGTCGACGGCGGTGCGCCGATCGTGCTGGTCGTCGACACCTACGAGCTGCTCGGCAGCATCGACGACTGGATGCAGCGCGAGCTGTGGCCGACCCTGCCGGGCGGGTCGACGCTGGTGCTGGCCGGGCGGGTCGGTCCGTCGCCGCGCTGGGCGGAGCTGGCGGCCGAGCGTGGTCGGCCCACGCTCGAGCTGCCCCTGCGCAACTTCGGTCGCGACGACGCGGTCCGCCTGCTTCGCTCCCACCAGGTGCCGGCCGAGGAGCATTCGGCGGCGCTGGCGCTGAGCGGCGGCCAGCCGCTGGCCCTGACCATGATCGGCGAGCTCATGGCCGGGTGGACGGGCGACGGCGACGCGCTCGATGACACCGGCATGCTCCATCGCCTGTTCCGGCGGCTGCTGTCGGACGTCCTGTCGCCGGCCCGTCGCCAGGCGCTGGAGGCGGCGTCGGTGGTGCGTTCGCTCACCGAGCCGCGCCTGGCCGCCCTCCTCGATCAGCGCGACGTCGGCGAGCTGTACGCCTGGCTCGGGTCGCTGGCGTGCATGCGGCGCTCGCGCCACGCGCTGTACCCGCACGACTTCGCCCGCGAGGTGGTCGTCGCCGAGCTGCGCTGGCGCGACCCGGCCTGGTTCGACACGCTCGTGCTCCGCGCCCACCACGACGGCATGGCGCGGTTCTTCCAGGCTCCGGTCGGCGAACAGCTCGGCGTCCTCGACGACCTGAGCTACCTCCATCGCTTCAACCCGATGGTCCAGCTCGGCCTCGACTGGGCGGCGTGCGAGCACTACCCCGACGAGGCCGGCCCCGCCGACCTCGAGCACCTGGCGACGGCGATCGGGCGGCACGAGGGCGATGGCTCGGCGGCGCTGGTGATGCCCTGGATCGTCCGGCGGCCGGCCGACACCATCGTCTATCGCGATCGGCTCGGGCGCCCGGCCGGCTTCCTGGTGACGATCGCGCTCGAGCGAGCCACGGCCGCACAGCTCGCGGCCGATCCGGTGAGCGCGGCGGCGTGGCGGATGGTGACGGCCGCGGATGGACCTTGTGTGCAGGGTGAGGGCGCGCTGCTGTTCCGGTCGTGGATGTCGGCCGAGCTCCACCACGCGCCGTCGCCGATCTGGAACCTGGTGTCGCACAGCATGCTGCGCGAGGGCCTGATGCGGCCGAAGCTCGGCTGGTCGGGCGCCGGGTTCGCCAACCCCGACTTCTGGGCGCCGTTCTTCGCCTACTTCAACCTCCAGCGGTTCCCGACCCTCGACTACCAGGCCGGGCGGCTGGCGATGGGGATCTTCGGCAACGACCACCGCCTGATCCCACGCAGCGAGTACGGCACCCGCCTGGCCGAGCGGCTCAAGGCCTCGCCGAGCGGTCCGGTCCGGCCGCTGGTCGCGCCGCAGCCGGTCCTGCTCGAGCGCGAGCGGTTCGCGATCGAGGTCCGGCGGGCGCTGCGGCGCGTGTGGCGCGAGCCGAAGCACCTCGAGCTCCTGCGCAACCCGCTCTTGCACGCGCGGGTCGTGACCGGGATGGTGTCCGCGCGCGCGAACCCGGCCGCGCGGGTCGCGGCGCTACGGGCGTGGATCGACGCCGGGCTGGCGAGCAGCGGCGCGGGGCCACGCGCGGCCCTGGAGTCGACGTTCGCCGCGAGCGACGCGGTCAAAGGTCCGGTGCTCGCCGAGCAGCTCGGGCTGTCGTTTCCGACCTACCGGCGCACGCTGGCGCGAGCGATCGAGGC
>JAYVSF010000481.1:0-4704 GCA_043775605.1 Myxococcales bacterium | reverse complement strand
CGCGATCCGCAGGAGGTTCCAGGTCGGCGACTCGCGCATGTCGATCACGCCGCGGCACTCGGGCCCGACCGCGAGCTTCTCCATGTACGTGTCGGGCGCGTTCAAGAACTGACCGTCGTCGGCGATGGCGATGACGCTGATCGCGTCGGGCGCGCCGGTCGCGCACAGGTTGGTGCCCTCGAGCGGATCGACCGCGATGTCGACCCGCGGCGACTGCTCGTCGCCGTCGGACCAGCCATGGCCGACCTTCTCGCCGATGTACAGCATCGGCGCCTCGTCGCGCTCGCCCTCGCCGATCACCACGGTGCCGCGGATGTCGATGGTATCGAACGCGCGCCGCATGGCCTCGACCGCGACGTGATCGGCGAGCTTGCGATCGCCGCGACCCATGAGCCGGGCCGAGGCCAGCGCGGCGGCCTCGGTGATGCGGACGACTTCGAGGGCGAGGTTGCGGTCGTTCATGGGCACCGATTGTCCCATGAACCCCGTGATTCAGGGCAGCGCGAGCGGCACCACGGTGAGCAGGGTCCGCAGCTCGGGCGGCAGGGCCCGCGGCCGGCCGCCCGGGCCGACGACCGCGTGGCGGGTGAAGCCCGAGGCCAGCAGCTCGTCGCCGCGCCGGACCAGGTAGCCGAACCGGGCCGAGGCGCCGCGCAGCTCGGTGACCTCGACCTCGATCGCCAGCAGGTCCTCGTAAAACGCCGGCCGGCGGTAGCGCGCGTGGGCCTCGACCACCGGCAGCGCCACGCCCATGACGTCGAGATCCTTGTGGGTCCGGCCCAGCGCCCGCCAGTAGCCGGCCCGCGATGCCTCGAAGAAGCGGAGATAGTTGGCGTAGTAGACGTGGCCGAGCTGATCGGTGTCGCCGAAGATCACCCGGAGCTCGTGGATCATCGTGCCCTCGTGGTCCCGCGCTACTCGACCACGCGGATCAGCCGCGGTGCCGCCAGGCTGATCGGCAGCGCCGCGATCGCCGCCAGCGCGGCCTGGACGTCGCCCTCGGCGGCGCCGTGGGTGACGATCACGACCTGGGCCGGCACCGCGCCGTCGCCGCGCGCGTCCTGGACCACCTGGGCCAGCGACACGTCGTGGGCGCCGAGGATGGTGGTGAGCTGGCCGAGCACGCCCGGGCGATCGGCGACCGCGAACCGCAGGTAGTAGCGCGACCGGACCAGGGCCATCGGCAAGAGCGGCCGGGTCGCAAGCGCGTGCTGGCGCCGGGTCGGCGGCGCGCCGGCGGCGTGGCCGAGGATGTTGCGGCTGATCTCGATCAGGTCCGACACCACCGCCATCGCGGTCGGCATCATGCCGGCGCCGGCGCCGTAGTACAGCGACGGCCCGAGCGCGTAGCTAGTCACCGCCAGCGCGTTGGTCGCGCCGTCGACGCCGGCCAGGAGCCAGCGGGCCGGGACCATCGCCGGGTGGACCCGGGCCTCGATGCCGGCCGGGTGATCGCGGCCGATCGCCAGCGGCTTGACCACGTAGCCGAAGCGCGCGGCGTAGCTGAAGTCGATCGCCTCGAGCCGGTCAATGCCCTCGGTGTAGATCGCGTCGGCGTCGACGGTGGCGCCGAAGCACAGCATGCACAGCACCGCGAGCTTGTGGGCGGCGTCGCCGCCGCCGACGTCGAGGCTGGGGTCGGCCTCGGCGAACCCCAGGTCCTGGGCCCGGGCCAGCGCGGTCGCGAAGTCGGCGCCGCCGCGGGTCATCGCGGTCAGGATGTAGTTGCTGGTGCCGTTGACGATGCCGGCGATGTGCTCGACCCGGTCCGAGGCCAGGCCCTCGCGCAGCACCCGGATGACCGGCACCCCGCCGCCCACCGCGGCCTCGTAGTAGACGTCGACGCCGGCGGCGGCCGCCGCGGCGAACACCGCCGGGCCGTGGCGGGCCAGCAGCAGCTTGTTGGCGGTGACCACGTGCTTGCCGGCGGCGATCGCGGTCAGCACCGCCGACTTGGCCTGGGCCTCGCCGCCGATCAGCTCGCACACGATGTCGACGTCGGCGCGCCGGGTGGTGCCGGCGACGTCGGTGGTGAGCAGCGCGGGGTCGACCTCGACCAGCCGCTTCTTCTTGTCCGGCGCCCGGACGGCGATCGCGCGCACCGCCAGCCGGGCCCCGAGCCGGGCGGTGATCGCCGCCGCGTTGTCGTCGAGCAGCTTGACCACCCCGGCGCCGACGTTGCCGAGCCCGAGCAGGGCCACGCCGATCTCGCGGACCGCGACCTTGGCGTCGCTGATCCGGGTCACGACCCGCCCAGCTGGAACGAGTAGTGCTCGGCGACGATCTGCCAGTCGGCGTCGACCCGGACCAGGGTCAAGGTCAGGAAGCCAAGGTCGGTGGTGGTGACCGCGCCGTCCGACAGCTCGCGATCCATGCGGGCCGCGAAGGTCGCGCTGTCGGCGCCCAAGGTCGTCACCACGCCGTCCTCGAGCCGGAGGTGGACGACCGCGGCCGCCGCCAGCTGCGACCGCAGCCAGGTCTGGGCGCTGGGCCAGCCCCGCTGCGACCGGCCCTGGTAGACGATCACGGTGTGGTCGTCGTGGCGGTACAGCGGGCTCAGCGCGTCGATGCTGCGGACCTGCCAGCCCTGGCGCCACTGCTCGACGACCCGGAACACCGCCGAGAACGGGTCGCCGGCGGCCGCGGCGCGCGGGGTCTCCGGGTGCGCGCCACCGCCGCATCCGGCGAGGGTGACGGCCACCAGCACGGCCGGCAGGGCGGATCGCAGCATCGCGGCCTTGTAGCATGGCCCCGGGCAGCCCCGGCGCTCTGCGCGCGGCACCCGGCGCGACAATCGGTGGCTCCGGCCGCGGGTGATCCGCGCCCCTCGTTCGTGTAGCTTCGCGGCCATGAGCGAGATCGTCTGGATTCACGCCCGCGAGGTCCTCGACTCCCGCGGCAACCCCACGATCGAGGCCGAGGTCGGCCTCGACTCCGGCGCGCTCGGTCGCGCCATCGTGCCCTCGGGCGCCTCGACCGGCGAGCACGAGGCCCTCGAGCTGCGCGATGGCGACGGCAAGCGCTACCTCGGCAAGGGCGTCACCCGCGCGGTCGGCAACGTGGTCGACACCATCGGCCCGGCGCTGATCGGCATGGACGCCGACGATCAGTCGGGCATCGACGCCGCGCTGATCGAGCTCGACGGCACCGCCAGCAAGTCCAACCTCGGCGCCAACGCCATCCTCGCGGTGTCGATGGCAGCCGCCCGGGCCGCGGCCCAGACCCACGAGCTGCCGCTGTACCGCTACCTCGGCGGGGTCGGCGCGCTGACCCTGCCGGTGCCGCTGATGAACATCATCAACGGTGGCGCCCACGCCGACAACGGCCTCGACATCCAGGAGTTCATGGTCGTGCCGGCCGGCTTCGACCGGTTCGCCGACGCGCTGCGGGCCGGCGTCGAGGTCTTCCACAACCTCAAGAAGCTGCTGCACGACAAGAAGTTCACCACCAGCGTCGGCGACGAGGGCGGCTTCGCGCCGGCGTTCACCACCGCCGACCAGGCGCTGTCGATCATCCTCGAGGCGATCGCGAAGGCCGGCTACACCGCCGGCGAGGACATCTTCCTCGCGCTCGACGTCGCCGCGTCCGAGTTCTACGACAAGAAGACCGCGCGCTACGCCTACGAGGGCCAGCCGCGGACGGCGGCCGAGATGGTCGAGCTGTACGCCGACTGGGCCGCAAAGTACCCGCTGGTCTCGATCGAGGACGGCCTCGATCAGGACGACTGGGACGGCTGGAAGGCGCTGACCGACCGCCTCGGCAGCAAGGTCCAGATCGTCGGCGACGATCTGTTCGTGACCCAGACCGCGCGCCTGCGCCGCGGCATCGAGGCCGGCATCGCCAACTCGATCCTGGTCAAGGTCAACCAGATCGGCACGCTGAGCGAGACCCTCGACGCGGTCCGCACCGCCCAGCACGCCCGCTACACCGCGATCATCTCGCACCGCTCGGGCGAGAGCGAGGACGCGTTCATCGCCGACCTCGCGGTCGCGACCAACGCCGGTCAGATCAAGACCGGCTCGGCGTCGCGCTCCGACCGGATCGCCAAGTACAACCAGCTCCTGCGCATCGCCGACGAGCTCGGCGACGACGCCCGCTTCGGCGGCAAGGCCATCTTTCGCCGATGAGCGCCGCCCGTCCCTGGTCCCGGAGCACTCGATGAAGCTGTACGAACTCGCGATCCTGATCACGACGCTGCTCGCCGGCTGCGGCGACGATGGCAGCGGACCCACGCCGATCGACGCGGCCGTGATCGACGCCGCCGCGATCGACGCCGCCGCGATCGACGCCCGACCGATCGACGCCGGCCTCGACGCCCGGATGATCGACGCCGCGCCGGCGACGGTGGTGGTGGTGCCCTGCGCCGGCGCCGCGATCGCCAGCGACGTCACCGCGCCCGGCTTCGCCTACACCATCACCGACAACACCGTCGCAGTGAACGCGATCGTCCGGTTCACCATGCCGGGCATTCACAACGCCATCAGCGGCACGGTCAGCGGTGGCATGGGTACCGCCGACGGCCAGTTCCGGGTCGACTTCAGTCAGACCAAGTGCCTGCGCTTCACCGCCGCCGGCACGTTCCCGTTCTACTGCGGGCCACACCTGTTCACCGGCTCGCTCACCGTCGGCCCGTGACCGCGGCCTGATCCTCGCGGGATCAGCGGCCGAGCAGGTTGCGGGCGATCACGATGCGCTGGATCTCGC
>JAYVSF010000480.1:0-2123 GCA_043775605.1 Myxococcales bacterium | reverse complement strand
TGTGGCCGGTCGCGCGCCTTCCTCCGCAAGTTCGAGATGTGCCGCTGCTGCTTCCGCGAGCTCGCGCTGCGCGGCGAGATCCCGGGCGTCATCAAGTCGAGCTGGTAGCCAGCAGAGCCAACAAGGACCACTGACGTGTCGATGACCGACCCAATCGCTGATCTGCTCGCCCGCTTGCGCAACGGCATTCGTGCCCGGAAGCGCGAGGTGGCGTGCCCGAAGTCGAACCTCAAGCTGCGCATCGCCGAGATCCTCCGTCAGGAGGGCTTCGTCGATAGCGTGGTGGCCGCGGACGACGAGTACTCCGGCACCATCACCGTGACGCTGCGCTACGACGGCCGCACGGCCAACGCGATCACCGGCCTCCGCCGGGTGTCGCGTCCGGGCCAGCGCGCGTACGTCCCGGCCAAGCTCGTCCCCCGGGTCCGCAACGGCCTGGGCATCTCCATCCTGTCAACGTCGCAGGGCGTCATGACCGACCGCGAGGCGCGCAAGCGCGGCGTGGGCGGCGAAGTCCTCTGCGAGGTCTGGTGACGCCATGTCCCGAATCGGCAAGCGCAACGTAGACCTGCCCAAGGGCGTGACCGTGCAGATCACGGCCGACATCATCACCGCCAAGGGCCCGAAGGGCTCCTTGACCGTCAAGCGCCACGAGGCGGTCGAGGTCAAGCAGGAGGGCGCGCAGCTGGTGTTCATCCGCTCGGGTGACAGCAAGCCGGAGCGCGCGGCGCACGGCCTGATGCGGGCCCTCACCAACAACCTGGTCAAGGGCGTCAGCACCGGCTTCGAGCGCCAGCTCGAGATCAACGGCGTCGGTTACCGCGCCGAGGTCAAGGGCGGCAACCTGGTGCTCAGCCTCGGCTACTCGCACCCCGTCGAGTTCAAGCTGCCCGAGGGCGTGGCCGCCAAGGTCGACAAGAACATGTTGATCCTGTCGGGCATGGACAAGCAGCTCCTCGGTGCGGCCGCGGCCAAGATCCGCAGCTTCCGCGCCCCCGAGCCCTACAAGGGCAAGGGCGTGAAGTACATCGAGGAGAAGATCCAGCGCAAGGCGGGCAAGGCCGCCGGCAAGGGTAAGTAGGAGATCGCCATGGCTGGACACGTCAAGATCGTCAATCCTCGCGAGCGGAAGCGGCAGGCCCGCAAGGTCTCCATCCGCAAGCGGATCACCGGCACCGCCGAGCGCCCCCGCCTGTCGGTGTTCCGCTCGTCCAAGCACATCTACGCCCAGGCCATCGACGACACCACCGGCGCGGTGCTGGCGGCGTCCTCGGATCTCGAGGTCGCGGTCCAGGCCGACCTCGAGGGCAAGAACAAGAAGGACCGGGCTCGGGTCGTCGGCAAGGCCATCGCGGCCAAGCTGATCGCCAAGTCGGTCGCGCAGGTCGTGTTCGACCGCAACGGCTACCTCTATCACGGCCGCGTCGCCCAGGTCGCCGATGGCGCCCGCGAGGGCGGGCTGGCTTTTTGATCAGACGCCCGCCGGTCGGACGACCAGCGGTGGTCCCCCCGAGCTCGAGAGACACATACATATGTCCATCAATCAGGAAGAAGTCGGCGAACTCGTCGACAAGGTCGTGTTCATCAACCGCGTCGCCAAGGTCGTCAAGGGCGGCCGGCGGTTCTCGTTCTCGGCCCTGGTGGTCGTGGGCGACAAGAACGGCCACGTCGGCGCCGGGCTGGGCAAGGCCAACGAGGTGCCGGAGGCGATCCGCAAGGGCACCGACCGCGCCAAGCGCAACCTGTTCCGCATCCCGTTGCTCAACGGCACGATCCCCCACGACATCATGGGCGAGTTCGGCGCCGCGTCGGTGCTGCTCCGTCCAGCCTCGCACGGTACCGGCGTCATCGCCGGCGGCGGCGTCCGGCCGGTCCTCGAGGTCGCGGGCGTCCGCGACATCCTGACCAAGTCGTTCGGCACCTCGAACCCCCACAACGTCATCCACGCGGTCGTCGCGGCGCTCAAGGCGCTGCGTTCGCCCGAGCAAGTCGCCCGGGTTCGCGGTAAGACGGTGGCCGAGGTCCGGTCTCCCGCCAAGCGGAACGGGCCGGCGACCGCGCCGTCCACGGCTCCGGCTCGCTAGTCTCTGCAACGTACTGGTTCCGACGGAGTCGACCATGGC
>JAYVSF010000479.1:0-15431 GCA_043775605.1 Myxococcales bacterium | reverse complement strand
AGCGCGCAGGTCACGAAGAAGTACTGCTGCTCGAGCCGGAGCTGCTTGCCGGCCTCGCTCTCGTCGTTGGGGTAGAGGACCTTGGTGATGTTCTCGCTGCGGACCTTGTCCTCGACCGCGCGCCGATAGTCGCCGGACTGGAAGGCCTCGAGGTCGAAGTCCTCGTCGGCGAGCGCGGTCCACAGCCGGAGGAAGTTGGTGTTGATGGTGCCGCTGCCGAGGAACGGGGTGTCGGACGGCACGCCCTTGACCACGCGCTCCGGGCACCAGCGGATCCGGCGGTGGCCCTCGGCGTCGAGGTACGGCTCGGTGTGGCCGCCGAGCATGACCGTGTGCTCGATCTCGTGGCGGCGGATCTCCCACGGGTAGCCGTGGCGCAGCCACTTGTCGGCCTTCTCGTGCTGCCAGCCGTCGCGGATCTCCTGATCGAAGATGCCGAACTCGTAGCGGATGCCGTGGCCGATCGCCGGCAGCTCGAGGGTCGCCATCGAGTCGAGGAAGCAGGCCGCGAGCCGGCCGAGGCCGCCGTTGCCGAGGCCGGGCTCCTCCTCGTACTCGACCAGCTCGTCGTACGACACCCCGAGGCTGCCCATCGCCGCGCGGACCGCGGCCTCGCAGTCGAGGGCGAGGACGTTGTTGCCGAGCTGGGGCCCGAGCAGGTACTCGGCCGACAGGTAGATGATGGTGCGGTGCTCGCCGAGCAGGAAGGTACGGGCCGAGCGCGCCCAGCGATCGAGCAGGCGATCGCGCAGGACGTACGACAGCGCGAGGTAGTGGTCGTTGCGGGTCGCGACCGCGGAGAACTTCATCAGCTGCAGGCGCAGCTTCTCGACGAACGAAGCGCTCAGCGCGTCGGCATCGAGACCGAGCGCGAACGCTCCGGTGGCGGAATCAGGCACGTAGGACCTCCGCGGCGGAGGGTATCAGTCTGGCGATCCGGCGGGCTTGCTGGCCAGCACATACGCGCGCCGGCTGCCGTGCTCGGCGCCGCGGGCGTCGGCGCCGTGGTCGGCGAGGAAGCCGGTGACGTGGCCAGGCCCGCAGCCGGCGTCGAGAACCGGGCCGCGGGCGTCGCGCGCGACCCGTTCGAGCAGCCAGCGATCGAGCGGCTTGCCGTCGAGCTCCGCGCCGAGTTCATCGGCGTAGCGCGCGGCCAGGCGGTCGTAGCTGGCGCGCACGCGGTCGCTCACGGCGCCATCGTACCGCAGTCATGGTCGACCGCTCGCCAGGGCTCGTCGGGCGAGACCCGCCGGTGACCGTGGTAGGCTGAGGCCGCCGCGCGCCCCGCGGTGGCGATGACCACGGGTCCAGACGATCCCCCGACGCGGCCGATCACCTTCTCGGCCAGCGACGTCGACGCCTTCCGGCTCGATCCTCGCGACGCCGGGCGGTTCGCGGCCCTGCGGGGCGCCGCCCGCAGCGCCGGCGCGCACTCGACCTTGGCCGAGGTGTGCGAGCTGCGGGCGCCGTTCGAGGCCGACCCGGTGGTGGCGGCGGAGATCTGGGCCGAGGCCGGCGAGCTGCGCGACGAGCTGGGTCAGCTGGCCCTGGCCGAGCGTGACCTCAAGGCGGCGTGCGCGCTCGATCCGTCGAACCAGGCGGCCGCCGCGCGCCTGGTCGAGCACTTGCTCGCGGCCGGCAAGCACGCCGAGGCCGCGGCCATCCTCGAGGCCGAGCTGACCGAGCTCGACCGCCGCGCCACCGCCGCCGACGGCCGGCCCGAGCGCGACGCCCTGCCCCGACGCGCGGCCCGTCACCGCGCCGCCGCCGAGGTCTGGGACCGTCACCTCGGCCGGGTCGATCGCGCGCTCCACCACTGGCAGCAGGCCTGGCAGCTCGAGCCGGTCCGCACCGAAGCCCTCGCCGCCGCCCGCGCGCTCTACGCGTCGCTCGGCGACGACGCGATGGTCGCGCGTCTGTACCTGGCCGAGCTCGACGTCCTCGGCGAGCAGGCGCCCGCCGCCCGCCGCGCGCCGCTGCACTACGCGCTCGGCCGGCTGGTGCTGCGCCAGGGCGATGGCGCGGCCGCCGCCACCGCGCTCGAGCGCGCGGTGACGCTGACCCCCGACGACACCGGGGCCAAGGAGGCCCTGGCCGAGGTCTACGTGTCGGCGGCGTGGGCCGCGAGCACCGACGAGCCGGACGAAGGTCCGCGCCGGGCCAGCGCGATCTACCTCGACCTCGCCCGCCGATCGCTGGCCGCGGGCGACAGCGAGCCGGCGCTGGCGTTCCTGCGCCGCGCGGTCGGCGTCGACCCCGAGCATGACGAGGCCGCCGGCGCGCTCGAGCAGGCCCTGCACGCCGCCGAGCGCTGGGACGAGCTCGAGCGCCTGCTGGCCCAGCGGGTCGCGCAGATCAGCGAGCCGCGCGAGCGCCGGCTGGTGCTCGAGCGACAGGTCGCGCTGCACGAGGGCGCACGCCCCGATCGGGCCGCGCTGATCGCGGCGTTGACCGAGCTGACCGCGCTCGAGCCGGCCCGCGGCCCGGCCGCGCTCCGCCTGCGCCGGCTGCTGCGCGAGGAGCAGCGCTGGCCCGAGCTGGCGGCGGCGCTCGAGCGCGATCGGGTCCAGCTGATCGACCATCCGGCGGCTCAGGTCGCCGAGCTGCTCGAGCTGGCCCGGCTGGCCCGCGAACACCTCGGCGACAAGGACCACGCCGCCGAGCTGCTCCACCAGGCGCTCACCGTCGATCCGGCGCACGAGGAGGCGCTCGCCCGCTACGTCGATCACTTCCGCGAGCGCCGCGACTTCCGCGGCCTGATCGAGCTGCACGAGTTCGCGCTCGACAACGCGCGGGCGGCCGGCGCGACGGCGGCCGAGCTGATCCGCCGGCTCGAGGACATCGCCCAGGTCTGCGAGCTGCGGCTGGGCGACGTGCCGCGCGCCCTCGACGCCTGGCAGCGGATCGAGGAGCTCGAGCCCGGCAACGGCCGGGCCCGCGAGGCGGTGCGGCGGCTGTCGGCGCGAGCCCGAGCCTGGGCCCAGCTGGTCGACGTGCTCGAGGCCGAGGTCGCGGCCGGGGCGGTCGCCGACGATCGCGCCGCCACCCTGCGCCGGATCGCCCAGACCTACCGCGAGCGCCAGGTCGAGCCGCGCCGGGCGATCGCGCTGTTCGAGGAGGCGCTCGCGCTCGAGCCCGACGACGAGGCCACGCTCAAGACCCTGCTCGAGCTCTACGAGCGCGAGGGCGACGACGCCAGCGTGGCCCACACCCTGCGCCGCCAGCTCGAGCTCGACCTTGCCCGGCTGGCCGCCGAGCAGGGCGACGGCGGTCGCGGCCCGGGCGGCGCCCGCGACTGGCCGATCGGGCGCCGAGTCGAGCGCCTGGCCGCGCTGCGCCGGCTGGCGGCGATCGCCGAGTCCCGGGTCGGGGACGTCGACGCGGTGGTGTTCGCGTGCAGCGGGCTGCTCGAGATCCTGCCCGGCGATCGCGACGCGCTCGATCGGCTCGAGCGAGTGCTCGCGCAGGCCGGCGACCGCGCCCGCCTGACCCAGACCCTCGAGTACCACGCGTCGGCCGCGGCCAACCCGGCGGAGCGGGCCAAGATCTTGCGCCGGCTGAGCGCGATGGCGGCCGACGACGGCGACGACCTCCGCGCGCTCGAGCTGCTCGAGCAGGCCCTGCGCGCGGCGCCGACCGACGGCGAGCTGCTCGACGCGCTGGCCGATCGTTACGAGCAGGCCCGGCGCTGGGCCGAGGCGTCGTCGGTGCTCGAGCGCCTCGACTCGGTGCGCTACCCGGCCAGCGCGCCGCTGCCGGCGCCGGGCTCGACCGCGGCCGCGGTCCGCGCCGCCGAGCTGGCCCGCCACGCCCGGATCGTCGATGAGGAGCTGGGCGACGGCGCGCGCGCGATCCGGGCCTGGGAGCGGCTGCGCCAGCTCACGCCGCGCGATCGCCAGGCCCTGGCCGCGCTGGCCCGGCTGTACCGCGGCGCCGGCCGGCACCGCGAGCTGGCCGAGATCCTGGCTCTGCACGTCGAGGTCTTCGCCGGCGACGATCCCGCGCGGGCCGCGGCCGCCGCCCGCGAGCGCGCCAGCGTGCTGGCCGATCGCCTGGGCGCGCCCGACCTCGCGATCCGTCAGCTCGAGCGGCTGATCGAGCTGGCGCCGACCGACCTCGAGGCCTACGCCATGGTCCGCCGGCTGCATGAGAGCCGCGGCGACTTCCAGGCCGCGGTCCGGATCCGCGAGCGCGAGGTCTACATGCTGGCCGACCCCGCGGCCAAGCTGGCCCGCACGCTCGAGCTCGGCGCGGTGTGTCGCGACCGCCTCGGCGATCCGGCGCGGGCGCTGCAGGCCTTCGCCCGGGTGCTGGCGGTCGATCCCCATCACGACGACGCGCTGGCCGCCACCGCCGAGCTGTACCAGCGGATGGGTGATCAGCCGGCGGCGATGCGCGCGCTCGAGCGCCGGCTGAGCCGGGCCCGCGATCCCCGGCTGCGGCGCGCGCTGTACGGCCGGCTGGCGACCATCGCCGGCGATCGCCTCGGTGACCACCGAGCCGGGTTCCGCTTCCTCCGCAAGGCCCACGACGAGGAGCCCGGCGCCGCCAGCCTGACCGAGCTGCGCCGCACCGCCGAGAGCCACGGACTGTGGCGCGAGCTGGCCGAGGTCCTGGCCGACGAGCGCCAGCGCGCGGCCGGGTCCGGGCCCGGGGTCGCGGACCTCGGCGGCTACGTCGCGATCAGCCGCGAGCTGGCAGCGATCGCCGAGCATCGGCTGACCGATCGCGGGCGCGCGCTGGCGGCGCTGATCGACGCCCTGAACGCGGCGCCGCGCGAGGTCGGGCTGCTCACCGACGGCGAGCGGCTGGCGGCCGACGCCGACCAGCGGCCGCTGTGGCAGGCGCTGGCGGAGGCGTTCACGGTCGCGATCGCCGCCGTCCGCCCGGCGGACAAGGTCGGCCTGCACCAGCGGCGGGCCCGGATCCTCGACGAGCGGCTCGGCGATCCTCGGGGCGCCGCCGTCGAGCTGCTCGCCGCGTTCGGCTGGCAGCCCGACCGCGTCGAGCTGCAGTGCGGGCTGACCCGGCTGGCCGAGAAGACCGGGAGCTGGACGGACGTCATCGCGGTCGAGCTCGCGCTGGCCGAGCGCGCTACCGGCGACGAGCGGTTGGCTGCGCTGCGCCGGCGGGCCCAGGTGATCGAGGAGCGGCTGGTCGATCTGCCGCGCGCGTTCCGGATCCACCTGGTCGGCTTCCTGCTCGCGCCCGACGACGCCGAGACCCAGACCCAGCTCTGGCGGCTGGCCCGCGCGATCGGCCGGTACCGCGACGACGATCGGGCGCCGCGCCCCGAGCCGGCCGGCGCCGCGATCCACGGTCCGGCCGAGGGCGCCGACGCCGACGCCGGGTGCCCGAGCCTCGCGGTCGGGGACTCGACCCAGCCGCTCGAGCTGGCCGAGTTCGAACGAACCGTCGAGGCGGCGGCGCCCGAGCCCGCGGTCGCCACGACCGCACCGACCCGCGGCGATGTCACCCAGGAGCTCGACCTGCGCGAGCTGGGCCCGGCCGGCGCGCCCGGCGCTCGTCCCGGTCCGCGCCTGCCACCGCCACCGCCGCGGGCGCCGCGGATCGTGCCTCGGCCGACCGCGAGCCGCGCCACCACCCCGGCGACCACCCCGCCGCTCGCCCGCAAGCCGCCGTTGCCGAGCGCGCCGGCCGGCAGCTTCGAGTCGCCGTGGGACGAGCTGGCCAGCGCGTTCGATCACCTGCCGGCGACCGACGACGCAACCGGCGTGCGCTGGCTGTACCGCGCCGCCGACGTCTGGGAGAACGGCGCCGCCGACGTCGAGCGCGCGTTCGCCACCCTGGCCCGCGCCCTCGAGCGCACCGCCCACGGCACCGCCGGTGACGTCGAGACCCGCGCGCGCCTCCACCGCCTGGCGGAGCAGCACGGCGCGTGGGAGCGCCTGGCCGAGCTGCTCGAGCAGCGCGCCGAGCACGCGCAGTCGCCGGCCGCGGCCGCCGAGGTCCTGGCCGAGGTCGCGGCGATCCGCGAGGGCCAGGGCCAGTCGAGCAAGGCCGAGGCCCAGTACCGCCGCATCCTCGGCATGCGCCCCGATGACGGCGCGATCCGGACCCGGCTCGAAGCCCTGTACCGGACCACCGAACGCTGGGTCGAGCTGGCGGCGTCGCTCGAGGAGCGCACCGATCCACGGCTGGGCTCGGTCGCGCCCGAGACCGAGCGGCCGGCGCTGCTGCAGGAGCTGGCCCAGATCTACATCGACCGCCTCCACCGTCCCCACGACGCCATCGACACCCTCGAGCGCCTGCGCAAGCTGGCGCCGACCGACGCCACCGTGCTGACCGCGCTGGCCGAGCAGCACCGCCAGGTCGGGCGCTGGAGCAAGGTGATCGAGGCCGAGAGCCGGATCGCCGATATCGCCGAGGGCACGCCGGCCGCGCGCGAGGCGCTGCGCCGGATCGCGGCGGTGTACGAACGCGAGCTCGAGCTGCCTGAACGCGCGATCGACACGTTGCAGCACCTGGTGCGGGTCTGGCCCGACGACGGCGAGGCGCTGGCCGCGCTCGATGTCCTGGCCGCGACCCACGGCCGCTGGGCCGAGCTCGCGGTCGTGCTCGGGCGGCGGGCCGCGTTGGCGACCGCCACCGACGAGCGCGCGGCGCTGCTGGTCCGCCAGGCCGAGGTCCTGCTCGATCAGCTGCGCGCCGACGACGACGCCGCGACCGCGCTGCGCGAGGCTCGGATGCTCTGCCCCGACGACGGCGAGCTGGCCGATCGGCTGGTGACCGCGCTCGGCGCCGGCGAGCGCCACCGCGAGGCCCAGGCGATCCTCGACGGCCGGCTGGCCGCGGCCGACGAGCGCGGGCTGGGCGCCGGCGAGCGGGCCGCGCTGCACCTGCGGCTGGCCCAGGTCCAGAGCGAGGGCCTGCGCGAGCCGGCCGCGGCCCGGGCCTCGCTGCTGGCCGCGCTCGAGCTGGTCCCCGATCATCCGAGCGCCCTCGCCGCGCTCGATCGCCTGACCTCGGCCGACGCCGATCCCGAGGCCTACGCCCGGGCCCGGCTGCGCGCCGCCGAGGCCGCGACCGACGACGACACTCGGGTCGAGGCGTTCTATCAGGCCGGGCTTGCGCTGCGCGATCGGGTCGGCGACGCCGCCGGCGCCCGGGTCGCGTTCGAGCGCGCGCTGGCGGTGCGCCCGTTCCACGCCGACGTCATCTGGGCGCTGACCGGCCTGGTCGAGCACGGCGATCCGGCCGAGGCCACCCGCCTGCTCGAGACCCGACTCGGGGACGGCACGCTGATCGCCGGCGAGCGAGCTCGGGTCCTGACCCAGCTCGCCGCCCTCGCCCGCACCGGCGGGATCGAGCGGGTCGCCGAGCGCCGCCTGACCGAGGCCCTGGCCGCCGACCCCGGCCACATCCCGGCGATCATCGCGCTGGTCGATCTCCACGGCGACGCTGGCAGCTGGACCGAGGTCGAGGCCTTCCTCCGCGCGGTGCTGGCCGACGGCGTGCCCGGCGCGCCGACCACGATCGCCGCCGAGCTGCACCGCCGGCTGGCCGAGGCCCACGCGCGACTGGGCCAGGACGAGCAGGCCTACGAGGCCCTGCTGACCGCCGATCGCCTGCACCGCGGCCACGTGCTGATCAAGCTCGCGCTCGGCGAGAACCGGTTCGCGGCGCGGCGCTGGCGCGAGGCCGCGCTCCACCTCGGCGCGCTGGCCAGTCACGAGGACGCCAGCCGCTACCCCGGCGAGGTCGCGCAGGGGCTCTTCCACGCCGCCCAGGCCGAGCTCAAGAGCCTGCGCCCCGACCGAGCGCCGGCCCTGTACGCCCGTGCCCTCGAGCTGCAGCCGAACTACGCGCCCGCGCTCGCCGCCCTCGCCGAGCACGCGCTCGAGCACGGCGACGGCGCGCGCGCGGCCGAGCTCCTGACCCGCCAGGCCACCGCCACCGACGAGCCGGCCGAGCGGGTCCGGCTGTTCGAGGCGCTCGGCGACATGGCGGTGTCAATGCTGATCGATCACGAGCGGGCCCGGGTCTGCTACGCCGCCGCGGTCGCCGCCGCCCAGCCGCTCGAGGCCCGGCACCTGCCGCTGCTCGCCAAGCTGCTCGGGCGTCAGGATCATGCCAGCGACCACGCCGGGGCCGCGCGCACCGCCGAGCTGATGGCCGCGTTCGCCGCGACCGCCACGACCCGCGCCGAGCTGTTGACCCGCGCCGGTCGCGGCTTCACCGCCGCCGGCGATCCGGCCCGCGCCCGGGCCGCGGCCGAGTACGCGGTCGCCGCCGATGCCCTCGACCTCGGCGCGGTCGACCTGCTTTCGAGTCAGCTGGTGGCGGCCGGCGACACCGAGGCCGCCGCCTCGCTGCTCGGGCGGACCCTGGTTGGCAAGGACGACGGCGACGCCGCGCGCCGGGCGATGCGGGCGGCGCTGTGGGTCCGGCTCGGCGACGTCCGCGGCCAGCGCGGCGACGCGCGCGGCGCGCGCATCGCGCTCGATCGGGCGATCGCCGTCGACGGCGATGGGCCGTCCGCGACCGCGGCCCGCCGGCAGCGCGCCACCACGCTGACCGTCGACGCCGCGACCCAGGACGACGTCCGCGCCGAGCTGCTCGAGCTGCGGCGCACCGTCGCCCGGACCACCGGCGGCGCCGACGACGTCGCGGCCTGGGCCGACGATCTGGGCCGGGCCGGGCGCGACGACGACGCGGTCGCCGCCCTCGAGCTCGCGACCGCGCTCGGTTACTCCCTCGACGAGCCGCAGGCCGGCTTCCTGGCGCTGCACCCGCGCCACTGGTTCAACGCCGACGAGGCCTACCGCGGGGCGCTCGACGCCGACGCGATCGACGCCTTCCTCACCGATCCCGCCGACGGACCGCTGGGCCCGGTGTTCGCGACGCTGGCCGAGGCCGCGAGCCTGCTGTGGCCCGACGCCGACCTTGCCCTGACCCGGGCCGGGATCACCGGCGCGCGCCGGGTCACCGCGGCCACGACGTCGCCCGCGGCGATCGCCTACCCGCGCATCGCGACCGCGCTCGCCACCGGCGCGGTCGTGCTCTACCTCCGCGACGAGGCCGGCGCCCCACCGGTGCAGGTGGTGTGCGCCGCGACCCCGCTGGTGATCCTCGGCCCGCGCGTGCATGGCGAGCTCGATCTCGCCGCCCGCTTCCACCTGGGCTGGGCCGCCGAGCTCAGCCGACCGGCGCGGATGGTCGCCGTCGGCATGGCCACCACCGATCTGCACGCGACCTTCGCCGCGCTGGTCCGGACCTTCGCGCCGGCCGCGGTCCACGGCGCCGTCCTGGCGCTGCAGCTCGAGGCCGACGTCCAGCGGGCCCGCGACGAGGGGCTGCGCGGCGCGCTGCCGGTCCGGCTCCGGCTGCGGTTCGAGCAGCTGTTCGCGGGGCTTCGCACCGACGACCTGGATTTGCAGCGCTACCTCGCGGCCTGCGCGCGGGTCGCCGACCGGGCCGGCCTGCTGGTCTCGGGCGACCCCGCGGCGATGCTGGCCAGCGTCGCGGCCCGCGGCGCCGCGCCGACCGCGGTGGTGCAGGCCGTCACCGACCCGGCCTACCCCGCTCTCCGGGCCCGGCTCGGCGTCGGTGGTCGCCGGCCCTGACCCAAGAGGCATTGTTCGACAGGTCGTCAGGGCCGAGCCCGGCCTTGTGCTACGTTCGTCGGCGCATGTACCTCGGCGTGGTCACCGGCACCGTCGTCGCCGAACGCAAGGCCAGCGGCCTCGAGGGCACCAAGCTGCTCCTGGTCCAGCCGGTCGACGACACCGGCCGCTCGACCGGCGACGTCCAGGTCGCGGTCGACACCGTGCAGGCCGGGGTCGGCGATCACGTCTACCTGGTCGGCTCGCGCGAGGCCGCGCTGGCGCTGACCCCGTGGTTCGTGCCGGTCGACGCCGCGATCGTCGGGATCGTCGACGAGGTCTACGTGCCCGAGCGCGGCCCGCACGTCACGACCGCCGCGCCCGCGCCGCCGCCGACCGTCGCGCCCGCGGCGATCCAGCAGGCGCCGCTGGCCAGCGCCGACGCGCCGACCGCGTCCAAAGGCGACCACGCCGCGCCGCCGCCGCGCCGACCGATGGCCAGCGTGCCGCCGGGAGCCGGCAAGTGAAGCTCTGTCGGGTCCTCGGCAACGTCATCGCCACGGTCAAGCACCCGGCGTTCGCCGGCCGCACCATGCTGGTGGTCCAGCCCCTCGACGAGCACGGCGCCGACGTCGGCGACAGCTACCTCGCTATCGATCACGCCCAGGCCGGCCCCGGTGACCGCGTGCTGGTGCTCACCGAGGGCAACGGCGTCCGCCAGATCTTGAAGCAGGGCGACCAGGTGCCGATCCGCTCGATCGTCGTCGGCGTGGTCGATGCCGTCGACGTGCCCGGCGCCGACGCCGGCGGGGCGTCGTGAGCGCGCCCAGCCTGCGGGCCCGGGTCGCCGCCGTCGCCCGCGAGCTGCACGCGCGGGGCTGGGTCGCCAACCACGACGGCAACGTCACCGTGAAGGACGGCGCCCGCTTCCTCGCGACCCCCACCGCGACGTCCAAGCGGGCCATCGCCGACCGCGATCTGCTCGAGCTCGATCCCGCCGGCAAGGTGGTCGGCGCCGGCAAGGCGTTCGGCGAGCTCGGCCTGCACCTCGCGGTCTACAAGCGCCGCCCCGACGTCGGCGCGGTGGTCCACGCCCACCCGCCGCACGCCACCGCGATCGCGTGCGCGCCCGGTGGCGTCAGCGATCATCTGGTCGCGCGGCCGTTCATCGCCGAGGCCGTGGTGTCGCTGGGCCCGGTCATCCCGCGGGTGCCGTTCGCAGCCCCGGGCGACCCGGCGGTGGCCGCGCTCGCGCCGTGGATCGAGGAGGTCGACGCCGTGTTGCTCGGCGGTCACGGCGTCATCGCCTGGGGCGCCGACCTCGAGCAGGCCTTCCTCCGCCTCGAGCTGGTCGAGCACCTGGCCCGCATCGCGCTCGCCGCCGGGTCGCTGGGCGGTCCCGAGGCCCTGCCCGAGGCCGCGCTGGCCCCCCTGCTCGCCGCCCGCGCCAAGGCTGGCCTCGGCCGCGCCGCCGACAAGGCCATCGCCCTCGCCGGCACGCTCGGCCCCGCCGGCGACCCGCGCCGCCCGCCCGCCGGCACCGCCGCCCGCCCCATCATCGCCTGCGCGCCCGCGCCCCACAGCGACGTCGTCACGATCGGCTCCGGCCGCTCGTCGTCGTCGTCGACCAGCGACGCCGACCTCGCGACCATCGTCCGCGACGAGATCGTCCGCGCCCTCCGCGAGGGTTGATCGTTCGGCCTGTGAGCTACGCGGTCAAGGAGATCTTCTACACGCTGCAGGGCGAGGGCGCCCAGGCCGGCCGGGCCGCGGTGTTCTGTCGGTTCGCCGGCTGCAACCTGTGGTCAGGACGCGCGGCCGATCGCGGTCAGGGCCCCGGCGGCTGCTCGGCGTGGTGCGACACCGACTTCGTCGGCACCGACGGTCCGGGCGGCGGACGGTTCGTGACCGCCGACGCGCTTGCAGCGGCGGTGCGCGCCGCGTGGTGCGGGACCGGCGGCCGACCCCTGGTGGTGTGCACCGGCGGTGAGCCCCTGCTCCAGCTCGACGACGCCGCGATCACCGCGCTCCACGCCGCCGGCCTCGAGATCGCGATCGAGACCAACGGCACCCGGCCGGTCCCGGTCGGCGTCGACTGGGTGTGCGTGAGCCCCAAGGCCGGCGCGCCGCTGGTGGTCACCACCGGCGACGAGCTCAAGCTGGTCCACCCGCAGCCCGGGCTCGAGCCGGCGGCGTTCGAGCACCTCGACTTCCGCCACTGGTTCGTGCAGCCGCTCGATGGGCCCGCGGCCGCCGCGGCCGCCGCGGCCTGCGTCGCGCATTGCCTCAGCCACCCGCGCTGGCGGATCTCGGTGCAGACCCACAAGCTCTTGCGCATCCCCTGACTGAACCCACCGGGGTCAGTTGAGGTCAATCCGCTTGCCGACCACCTGGACGTCGCCCTCGGCGGTGACCTTGGTGTCGCCGGTCGACGCCAGCGTGAGCTGACCCTCGGTGACCAGCGCGATCGACTGCTCGGCCTTGACCGTGAACTGCCGGGTCTCGACCTCGACCGCCTCGGTCGCCTTGAGCTTGAGCCGCACCGCCTCGAGCTGCAGCACCGGGCCCTGCTCGGTCATCCGGATCCGGACCTCGACCTGGCCCGACGCCGCGCGGATCTCGACCAGCTCCTCGTTGCCGGTGGCCGACACCGTCAAGGTCCGGCCGTCGCGCAGGTACAGCTCGCGGGTCTCGCCGGTCTCCTCGGTCTCCTGAGCGAGCCCGAGTTCGTGCTTCGCGTCGTCGTCCATGCTGGCGTCAGGCTACCATACTCACCCCGCACCGCCGGGATGCGACGATGGCGGCCGATGTCCGACGACGACGACGCCCGCGATCCCGATCACCACTTGCGCTGGACCGTGCTCGAGCGGACCCTGGTCCACGACCTCCGCATCGTCCGCGCCCATCGCGCCCGCGCCCGCCACCCGACCTCGGGTGCGATCCACGACTTCACCGTGCTCGAGGGCTGCGACTGGGTCAACGTGGTCGCGCTGACCGTCGACGACCGGGTCGTGCTGCTGCGCCAGTACCGGGCCGGCACCGATCGGATCGAGGTGGAGATCCCGGGCGGCCTGGTCGATCCCGGCGAGGATCATGGCACCGCGGCCCGCCGCGAGCTGGCCGAGGAGACCGGCTTCACCGCACCGCGCTGGCGCCACCTGGCGTCGACCTCGCCCAACCCGGCGATCCAGGGCAACCGGCTGCACACCTGGCTGGCACTCGACGCGGCGCGCACCGAGGCGCCCAGTCCCGACGACGGCGAGGCGCTCGAGGTGTGGACCGCGCCCCTGGCCGAGGTCACGGCGATGCTGCGCGGCGGGCGCATCGACCACGCGCTGGTGGTGGTCGCGTTCGCGCACCTCGCGCTGGCCGGCGAGGTCACCCTCGCCCGCCCCCGCGACGGGTGACGCTACGGCGTCTCGTCGGCGGCAGGCGTCACGGCGTCGACCGCCGCGGCGTCGGCGGGCCGCTCGTCGTCCGGCCGCGGCTGCGGGCCGGGCACGATCCCGATGAGGTCCGGATCGATGTCGGGATCGTCGCTGCCAGGGCCGGACGCGGAGCGGGCCTTGCGCTCGGCGGCCCGCGCGGCCTTCTTGGCGAGGTGCTGCTTCTGGTCCAGCTCGCGCTGGCGCTTGGCGAAGGCGGCCTTTCGATCTGTCATCGCGGGACTCCTCGGCAGTGGCAGCCGCCGTGCCCGGCACGGACGACTGTCCAACCTAGGTAGCACGCCGGCCGGCGGTCCGCGACCCGGCGGCCGACACCGAAACCGTGCCCCGACCTTGAACCGGCCAGGAGCGCACGGCTACCCTGACCGGGATGCAACCGCGCTCGATCGTGATCCTCGCGCTCCTCGCCGCCGCGGTCCCGGCGGAGGCCGGGCCGATCGACGGCAAGGTCGTGCTGCCGCCGGCGGGCGTGTCGCGCCCGGCCATGCGCAGCCGCGGCTTCCTCGACTCGATCGAGAACCCGCACCTGCCGGTCAAGCCCTACGACGCGATGCCGTCGATGGTGGTGGTGCTCGAGGGTGGCGCGGCGACGCCGCCGACGGTGCCGGCGCCTCAGGTCGCCTGGGAGCTGCTCGGTGATTCGTTCGCGCGGCCGGTGATCGCGGTCCGGATCGGCACCGAGCTGAAGATCACCAACCGCGGTCACGGCACGCCGATGCTGACCGTGGTCGGCCAGCCCGATCTCATCGCCCGCAAGCCGCTCAACCCCAGCGGCGAGATCACGTTCAACGTCGGCACCGAGCCGCGCCTGCTCGAGATCGTCGACGAGACCACCCCGCACCTGCGCGGTCGGGTGCTGGTGACCGCGGCGACCCAGCTCGCGCTGCCCGACGCCGGTGGCAAGTTCACGTTCGCCGATGTCCCGGCCGGGGCCTGGACCGTCCGGGTGTTCTACGGCAGCGGCTGGATCGACCGCGCCGACGACAAGCTCACCGTCGATGCTCGACGGCTGACCATCAACCCGGCCCTGCCGCCTGGCCTCCCGGTCAAGGCGCCCTGAAACAGGAGGCCGCCTTGTTCTGGTCAAAGATCTGGTTGTTCATCGTCGCGGCCGCGGCCGCGGTCGCCGTCACCGTCGCCCTGCTCTTGCCCCGCCCCGCCGAGCGGGCCCGCGCCCTCGAGGAGCGCGATCGCCTGGTGGTCGCCTGCGACGTCGTCAACATCCTCCTGCGCGACGCCGCCCGGGTCCAGGTCGAGGTCGCCGGCGTGTTCGCGCGCACGCCCGCGATCGTGACCGCGCTCGAGCAAGCCGGCGGCGCCGACGCCATCACCGACGACCACGCCAAGGCGGCCCGCCAGGTCGCCGGCGACACCATCGCCGCGGTCGCCGGGTCGCGACCCGACTTCGCGATCCTGATCGACCGGCGCGGCCGAGTCCTGGCCCGGGCCGGGCTCGACGAAGAATCGTTCGGCGACACCATGGCCGGCCGCCCGCTCGTCGACGACGCGCTGGCCGGGCTCTTGCGCGACGACCTCTGGTACGTCGGTGGCCGCCTGTACCGGGTGGCGGCGTCGCCTGTGGTGCACCGCGACGCCCCGGCCAGCTACGTCGGCGCGGTCGTGATCGGCAGCGCGATCTCCAAGCAGCTGGCCGAGGACGTGGTCCGCCCGCTCAGCGCCAAGATCGGCTTCTTCGCCAAGGGCAAGCTGGTGGTGTCGTCGACCGCCGACGTGCTCGACCGCGACCTGCTCGCCGGCTACGAGCCGCTGGCCGCGAGCCGGGGCGAGCTCGAAGGGGACTGCCGGGCCCGAGCGCCGCTGCTGGCCACCACCGGCGGCGGCGACTACACCGCGCTGGTCGCCCGGCTACCGGGCGAGGCCCGCGCGGCCGACGCGTTCTTTGGCGTCTACCTCGAGCGACCCAAGGGCCTCGGACTGATGGGCACCCTCGACGCGGTCCGCAAGGACGACCTGTCGTTCGCGCACTTCCCGTGGATACCGGTCGGCCTCGGCTTCCTGGCCGCGCTCGCGATCGGCCTGGCCCTGATGATCCTCGAGGCCGATCGGCCGGTGCGGCGGCTGCAGGCCGACGCGGTGGTGCTGGGCGCCGGCACCACCGAGCGCCTGCCCGAGGACCGTCACCATGGTCGCTACGGCTCGATCGCGCGCTCGGTCAACATCCGCGTCGACAAACTCGGGCGCGAGGTCAAGGGCGCGCGCCGCAACCTCGACCAGCTGCTCGGCCCAGGCGACGACGGCGCCAGCCTCGCCTCGCTCGATCTCGACGCCCGCGCCCCCGAGGCGCCGGTCAAGCCACCGCCGCCGGCCGAGTTCCGCTTCGCCAGCACGGCGCCGCCGACCCTCGACCTGTCGGGGCCGCCGAAGCCTGCGGCCACCGCCGCGCCGACGCCGGCGTCGG
>JAYVSF010000478.1:0-3005 GCA_043775605.1 Myxococcales bacterium | reverse complement strand
GGGGCGCCGTTCATGGTCCTCGAGTACCTGCCCGGCGAGTCGCTGGCCGATCGTCTCGATCGAGTGCGGATGCCGCTCGGGCGTGGCATCAACCTCGCGCTCGATCTCGCCAGCGCGCTCGCGTTCGCGCACCGCCAGCGTATCGTCCACCGCGACGTCAAGCCGGCCAACGTGCTGCACGCCGGCGAGCAACGCTGGAAGCTGGCCGACTTCGGCATCGCGCGGCTGCCCGACAGCGACCTGACCCAGGTCGGCATCTTCATGGGCACGCCCGGCTACGCGCCGCCCGAGGCGATCCGCGAGGGGCGCTACACCGCGCAGGCCGACGTCTTCGCCTGGGGCGCGGTGCTGTACGAGCTCTTGTGCGGCCGCATCGCGTACGAGGGACCGGACACCAAGACCACCAACAGCTTCGTGGTCAAGGGCGAGGCGCCGCAGCCGACCGCGCACGATCGCTCGGTGCCGGAGCCGCTGGCCGCGGTCACGATGATCGCGCTCGATCCGTCGCCGGCGCGCCGCTTCCGCGACGCGGCCGAGGCTGAGCAGCACCTGCGCGGGGCGTGGGAGCACTGCCTGCGCGAGGGTCTGGTGTCGCCGATGGCGCTGGCCGGCGACGAGGTCGCGCACGATCGCGCCACCGGCGGGATGCACGCCGCGGTGACCCGGCCCCGGCCGCCGCCACCCGCGCCGGCGCCGCTCACGGCGCTGGCCGCACTCGACGACGAGCTGTCGGAGACGATGGTCGACGACGAGCCGGGCCACGTCACGGTCCGCCAGCCGGCGCCGACCCGCAGCGGTCGCTACCCGGTGCAGGTCGAGCCGGGCCGGGTCGGCGACGACGATCCGACGCGGCTGATCCGGCGCGACGATCCGCGGCTCGAGCGGCGCGAGCGTCGGCGCGAGGAGGGCCCGCCGGTCAGCGGCCGGCGCGAGGAGGGCCCGCGCGAGGGCGCGCGGCGTGACGAGGGCCCGCGCGATGGCGGCGCGCGCGCGATGCCGCCGGCGATCCTGATCCGGCCGTGGCGCCAGGCCGACGGGCTGCGCCGCTGGCTCGAGGCCCGCTGGCCGCGGACCGAGGTCGAGCGGCTCCGGCTCGCGGTCGCGGTGCTCGGCCTGGTGACGATCGCGGCCGTGACCACCGCGCTGGTCATCGCGCTGTGATTGCGCGGTGATCGCAGCCGGGCGCGCTCAGGACGTCGGGCGCGCGCGCATCGCCCGGATCATCGCGGCCTGACCGTCGGCGTGGTAGCTCGACCGGACCAGCGGCCCGCTCTCGACGTGGCCGATGCCGAGGTCGAGCGCGAACCCGCGCAGCTCGGCGAACTCGGCCGGCGGCACGTAGCGCTCGATCGGCAGGTGGCCCTTCGACGGCGCCAGGTACTGGCCGAGGGTCAGGATGTCGACGCCGAGCCGGGCGATGTCGCGCAGCACCTCCTCGACCTCGGCCCGGGTCTCGCCGAGTCCGAGCATGATGCCGGTCTTGGTGATCGCGCCGCGCCGACGGGCGTGCTCGAGGATCTGGTAGCTGCGCGGGTAGCTGGCCTGGACCCGGACCTGGCGCGACAGCCGGGGCACGGTCTCGAGGTTGTGGGCGAAGACGTCGGGGTCGGCGTCGAGCACGAGGTCGGCGTGCTCGGTGCGGCCCTTGAAGTCGCCGACCAGGACCTCGAGGGTCATGGCCGGGCACGCGGCCTTGACCTGACGGATGGTCTCGGCCCAGTGACCGCCGCCGAAATCGGGGAGGTCGTCGCGGTCGACGCAGGTGATCACGGTGTGCTCGAGCGCGAGCTGGGCCAGCATGGTCGCGACCCGGCGCGGCTCGTCGGGATCGGGCGGCAGCGGCCGACCGGTGGTGACATCGCAGAACCGGCACGACCGGGTGCAGATGTCGCCGAGGATCATGATGGTCAGCGCCCGCCGGCTCCAGCACTCACCGATGTTCGGGCAGCTCGCGCTCTCGCACACGGTGTGCAGCTTGAGCTCGCCGACCATGGCCTTGACCTCGAAGAAGGTCGGCTTGGTCGGCAGCGGCACCCGGATCCAGTCGGGGTGACGGCGCCGGGGACCGGGCGCGGCGGCCGTCGGCTCGGCCGTCGGCGTCGCGATCGTCGTCGGCGTCTCGGGAGGGCTCGTGCCTTGGCCGGCGATCGGCAGGTGGACGCGCTCGCTCATTCACGCCTTGTAGCGCGCCGGCGCCCCCGCGGGAAGCCTCGGCGGCGGTGGGCCCCGGCGGCTTCAGGCCGGTGGCAGGATGCGATGTCGGACACGCGTGGCCGGTGGCCGGACGGTGGCGACGCCAGGGTCAGGGCCGGGGCAGGCGGACGCGGGCGACGATCAGCTCGCCGGCGAGGAAGCGGGTGCCCTTGGGCGGTTGATCGGTGCCGTGGCGGAGGTAGGTGTTGACCACTCGGCGCTCGCCATCGCGCGCGACCTTGGGCCGCGACGGATCGACGTGGCCGCGGCGGATGACGCCGCCGGCGAGGTAGAGCAACTCGAGGACGCCGCGCGGATCGCGACCGAGCACGACCGCGACCAGCGAGGCCGGAGTTCCGGCGACGGCGCGATCGAAGATCACGAGATCGCCGGCCGCCATCGTGGGGACGTCGGCGGCGCCGGGGGTGATCGGCGCGAAGGTGCCGCGTCGCTCGGCCCACGCCACCAGCGCGGGACCGTCGGCGACCTCGGGCAGAGTGGGGACGTCGGTGAGGCCGGCCGCGACCGCGAGCGCGAAGGCGAGGGAGGTGCGCGGATCGCGGTAGCCGATGAGCGCGCGGGCCGCGAGAAGCGTGGTCGGCGTGGCGACCGGAGTCTTCGTTCGCGGGGCGCGGTGAGGAGCGGGCAGCCGCGACCAGGCGAGACCGTAGGCCGAACCCGAGGCCGGGGCAGAACCCGAGCCCGAACCGGAGGCCGAACCCGAACCCGAACCCGAACCCGAACCCGAACCCGAACCCGAACCCGAACCCGAACCCGAACCCGAACCCGAGGCCGAACCCGAACTGTACGAA
>JAYVSF010000477.1:0-4226 GCA_043775605.1 Myxococcales bacterium | reverse complement strand
GCGATCGAGGGCGAGCAGCGCTCGGTCTACGTGTCGGCCGGCGCCGGCTGGCGGACCAAGACCGGCAAGTTCGGCGTCGGCGGCGCGATCAACCTGATCAGCAGCTCGCTGTCGCTGCTCCGCGCCCGCAACCTCGATGGCACCGACTCGCTGCTCACCGCCAGCGGCGACGTCCAGGAGGGTCGCGCGCTCCTCGACCTGAAGGATCTGACCTTCTCGGCGTCGATCGGGCTCATGTTCAAGCCGACCGAGTGCGCGCGGCTCGGCATCTCGTACCAGGCCCAGCCCGGGTTCGGCGAGATGACCCTCGACGGCACGCTCAGCAATCGCTACGGCGCCGCCGACGTGTTCGAACTGCCGGTCCAGATGCGGCAGCAGCTGCCCGACTCGGTCCGCATCGGCGGCGTCTGGCAGGCGACCACGAAGGCCAGCTTCCACTTCGCCGCCGACTACCAGCGGTGGAGCGTCTTCAAGGATCAGTGCCTGGTCCAGACCGGGACCGCGGTCCCCGCCAAGTGCGCGTTCCTGCCGTACACCGGCGCGGGCGCGGCGCCCACCGGCTACCGCGGTGGCCTCGACACCGCCAACGGCGGCGCCAACGTGCTGGTCAACATCGCCCGCGACTGGCACGACACGTTCAGCGTGCGCGCCGGCGGCAGCTACGACCTCAACGACAAGCTCGAGCTCAACGGCGGCCTGCTGTTCGACTCCAACGCGGTGCCGGACGAGACCCTCGAGCCCGGGCTGATCGACACCAACAAGGTCATCGGTCAGCTCGGCGCGCGCTACGGCATGTCGTCGAAGCTCACGCTCAGCGGCACGCTCGGCTACGTCGCGTACTTCGCCCGGACCACCAGTTCGCGGCCCGACATGCTCGACCTGCCGGCGCCGAACCGCAACCCCGACATGGCCGGCACGTTCAAGTCGGCGGTCGCGTACCTGCTGGTCGGCGTCGGCATCGCGCTCTGACGTGCGCGCGCAGGTCGTTGGGTGCGTCCTGAGGTCGCGCGCGGGATCGCGCAGGCCGGCCCAACGGCGCTGGCGCTGGCGGCGGCGCTGGTGATCGTCGATGGTGACGCCGCGGTCGATCAGGACGCGGTCATCGCCCCCGCGCTGATCGACGCCTTCCTCTGGCGCCTGGGCGGGACCGGGCTCGCCCTGCTGGTCGCCGAGCGCCACGTGCCGACGCTGCCGACGCTGCCGGCGCTGTGCGAGCTGGCGCGCGGCCTCGTCACCGACGGCGGCGCGCCGATCGCCGAGGTGGTCACCCTGGCGACGTCGGTGAGGTTCGTCGCGAACTTCCAGTGCGATCTGTTCGGCTCCCAACACCAGCTACTGGCACACCAAGGGCTTCCTCGGGGTCGGGGTCGGCGCCGAGCTGTCGATCGGCCGCTACCTGCTGGTGGTCGACGCCCGGCTGCGCCGCGCGACCGGCCTCGCCGAGGGCAGCATGACAGTTGCCGAATCGTACCGGCAGCGCACGCTGCAGCTTGGCTTCGGCCAGCGCTTCTGAGGGCGAGGTCGGCGGCTACAGGTGGCGAGCGAGCAGGGCGACCGCGGCCGGCGCGGCCTGCAGCGCGATGATCACGGGCTTGGCGGTGACGCCGCCGACCACGCCCATCGCGACGATGAAGATCAGGAGCGCGTCGACGGTGGGGTTGTGACCGGCGGCCAGGCCGCGCTCGTCGACGGCGGCCCACAGCAAGAGGGCCGCGACGCCGCCGTTGTAGAAGCCCTGGTTGAGCGCGAGCACCTTGGTCCGCGCCGCCTCCTCGACCGACTGGCCGAAGGTCTTGCGGCCGAACGGCCGGGTCCACAGCACGCTCTCGAGCACCATGAACCAGACGTGGGCGACCGCCACGAACACGACCAGGCCGAACGCGAGGTTCTTCATCGCCGGCGATTGTCGCTCAAAACCGCGGTCACGCGAGGCGCCGGGTCACCCTCGGTGGCAGGAGCGCGTGCAGGACCATGCCGGCGACCGTGGCCGTGCCCGCGAGCACCGCGACCCCGCCCTTCTTGAACGGCACCGCTTCGCCGTGGCGGGTCTCGCCCGACGTCAGCATCGCGACCAGCTCGCCGAGCCACGGCTCGTGCCCGACCACCGCCAGCCGGGCGACGCCGGTGCCGGCGATCGCCGACAGCAGGGCCGCGCGCGGCGGGCCGGCCAGGTGCGGCGTGACCACCGGCCCGAGGTCGTCGACGCACAGCGGGCCCAGGAGCGCGGCGGTCTCGCTCGCTCGCCGCCACGGGCTCGATAGCACCAGCTCGACGCCGAGCCCGAGCGCGCCCAGGCCGCGCACGACCTGGCGAAAGCGGCGGCGACCGCGGCGGGTGAGCGGACGCTCGCTGTCGGTGACGTTGGCCGTGCGCTCGGCGGCGATCGCGTGGCGGATGACCAGGAGCTCCATGCCCCAGCATCGCGAGCCCGGTGGGCTCGGCGCAAGCGCTGCGACCGGGAGCCGCGCGCGGCGGCGGTTGACAGCCGGCGGTCGACCGGGGACAACGCCGTCATGACCGCGCGACTCTGGCACCACGGCGAGCAGTACGAGGGCCCCGTGCTCGATCCGGCGACGTGCCCCGACGATCCGCTCGCGCTCTTCCGGGCCTGGTACGCCGACGCCGATCGCGCCAACCCGGGGCGGGCCAACCCGATGACCCTCGCCACGGTCGGGCCCGACGGCCGGCCGGTGGCGCGCATGGTGCTGCTCAAGGAGCTCGACGGCCGCGGCTTCGTGTTCTACGGCAACCACGGCAGCCGCAAGGGCACCAACCTCGCCGCCCATCCGTTCGCCGCGTTGTGCTTCTACTGGCCGGCCATCGATCGCCAGGTCCGGATCGAGGGCGCGGTCGAGCGCACCACCGACGCCGAGGCCGACGCCTACTTCGCGGTCCGCCCGCTCGGCAGCCGGATCGGCGCGATCGCCTCGCCGCAGTCGCGCCCGCTCGCGACCCGCGCCGAGCTCGAGGCCAAGCTCGACGAGGTGACCGCCGCCCTCGCCGGCACCGAGCCCGCGCGCCCGTCGTGGTGGGGCGGCTACCGGGTCGTGCCCGACGCCGTCGAGTTCTGGCAGGGCCAGCCCAGCCGCCTCCACGATCGCGTCCAGTACACGCTCGCCGCCACGGGTGCGTGGCATCGCCAGCGCCTCGCCCCCTGACGGCGGGGACCGGCTCCGGGGTCGCAACGGTCCGGACTGGCGAGAGAATCCAAGGCCACCGCGAAGATCACGAGGGAGCCCTGTCCTCTTTCCAGCGTGGACGCGCGCCACCACGCTGCCCGGGCCCCCCGCCGTGACCCAGCTCCCGGTCGCCTTCACCAGCGTGGGCCCGATGGTCTCGCTCGGTCCGGGCATGGTGGTCGACTTCGGGGACGTCGACGTCGACGATGCTGCCGGCCGCGCCATCGACCTCGTGCTGACCAACCACGGCGGCGCACCCCTGATCGTCACCGGTATCGGTGCGCTGGCCGGTGGGTTCACCAAGGTCGACCCGGCCGGCACCACCGCGGCTGCCAATGGTGGGATCATGACCATCCCGATCACCTTCCGGCCGGCGATGGAGCGAGCCGAGAAGACCACGTTCACGATCACCACCACCGGCCTCTACGAGGGCGGCGTGCAGGGTCCGGCGGCGCTCACGATCACCGTGCGCGGGCGTGGGGGCGACCAGCACCTCCAGGTCACTGGCGTGATCTTCCCCGACACGTACCGGGATCCCACCGACGCGCAGGTGCCGACCGTCACCTGCGGCGCGACCCACGATCACCGCCGGTAGCCGCCTCGGTCGTCGCGTCATGGGGGCGGGGGTGGCGAGCCAGGTCCCGTTCAGCTAGACTGTCTAGCTATGAAGACCTCCCCCGGCGACCGCAGGTGGCAACTGCAGGACGCCAAGAATCGCCTGAGCGAGGTCGTGGACGAGGCCATCTGCCACGGACCGCAGATGATCACGCGGCGCGGTACCGACGCTGCGGTCGTGGTGTCAGCCACCGACTGGGCCCGGATCACCCGGCCGGCGCCCTTGATCGAGACGCTGCGGGCCGCGCCGCGCGTACCGGGCGGGCTCGACGTCACCCGTTCGCGCGACACCGGCCGTGACGTGAAGCTCTGAGAGGGTTGGCAGCAACAAGGTTCGGAAATGTCATCCCACGCGCGACGACCAACCCTCGGCTCTGATTCCGTACAGATCGGGCCGGCACGCTGGTGCCGGGCCGATCGATCGATGACACA
>JAYVSF010000476.1:0-1569 GCA_043775605.1 Myxococcales bacterium | reverse complement strand
GCTCGACCGGGCGCGACAGACCGCGCGTCGGCGAACGGCGCGTTCGGGGGCGGAGCACCAACGCCGGACTACTTGTCGCGGACCGCCCGGGCGTCCTTCTTCGAGGCCTGCTTGGCGTTCTTGGCGGCCCGCTTCTCCATCAGCGACTTGCCCGTCTTCTTCGCCTCGGTCGAACCCTTGGATTTCTCTGCCATGGGCCACCGTACCCGGGTTCAGGTGACGGCGCCCCCTTGGGCGCGGTGGCAGGGTCGGCTCCCTCACGCGGGTGGGGCCACGCTGAGGCCGTCGACCGCATGGGCGGCGATGCGGTCGGCCACGAAACCCGTCGCCTTCATCTCCTCCACGAACGAGCGCAGGTACCGGAAGCCGGCCTCGTTGCGCCCCAGCGGGGTGCCCATGGCCTGCTGCACCGACGTGAACTGGCCATCGAGCACCCGCGAGCCGGGCTGCTGGGCGGCGTTGTCGATGAGCGCGGGGCGCAGACCGGCGAGCGCGTCCAGACCCTGCGAGACGAACAGCTCGAACGAGCCGGCCAGGTTCTCGGAACGGACGAGCTCGGCGTGGCGGATGTTGCGCTCGAGCCACAGGTCGTAGGCGGCCCGGGGCGCCGATGCGATGCGCACACCGGCGCGGTCGACCTGGTCGATCGAGGTGAGCGGCGAGTCGGCCGGCACGAGGTAGGTGCACTCGATCTCGCAGTACGCCGCGGTGAAGGCGATGGTCTCCGCCCGGGCGGGTTCGGCGCCGATGTTGCCCACGTCCCACATGTCGCTGGCCGCGTCGTCGGCCAGGTCGCCCGGCGACTTGTAGCGGCGCAGCTCGATGCCGACGCCGAGCCGGCGGGCCAGTTCCCGCGCCATGTCGGGCGACACGCCGATCGGGGTGCCGTCGTCCTCGCGGCCGGTCACGAGCAGGAAGTTGCTCAGGTTGATGGCGGCGCGCAGCACGCCGGTGGGGGCGAGTGCGGCGACCGCAGCGGGCGACGGAGCAGGCAGCGACATGCGGGCCAGCATAGGGACGTCGTCTGGCGCGCTTCGCCGGCACGGGGCCATGAGGTACGGTCGTAGGCACGAGGGGTACGGCCGGGGGTGGGCTGGACATGACGGACATGGTGCGGCTCGACGGGCCGGTCGACATCCTGGTGACGCTGGGGCTCACGCTGCCGAGCATCACCGACGAGCAGCTCGCCAGCATCCGCGCCGCCGCCCCGGCCGGCTCCACGGTGCGCGTGGCCGAGAAGATGAAGGACGCCGTCGGCATGGCAGGCGACGCCGACGTGATCCTCGGCTTCATCCCGAAGCCCTTGTTCGACGCGGCACCGAAGCTGCGCTGGGTGCACTGCATCGCCTCGGGCATGGACATGTTCCTGTATCCCGAGATGAAGGCCAGCCCGGTCGTGCTGACCGGTGAGAAGGGGCTCGTCGGTGGCCACCTGGCCGACACGGGCTTCGGGCTGCTGCTCGCGCTGACGCGCCAGATCGGCACGGCCATCAGGCTCGGCGCCGAAGGGTGGAACCGGCGCGAAGCCATGCGCATGGTCGAGGTCGAGCTCGAGGGTCTCACCATGGG
>JAYVSF010000475.1:0-2419 GCA_043775605.1 Myxococcales bacterium | reverse complement strand
CGCCAGCGGCACCCGCACGGATCGCCTCGCGGTGATCGCGATGCTCGGCGACGCGCCCGGGCCCGAGGCGCGGGCCACGCTGCTCGACCTCGCCGGGCGCGAGCACGGGCCGGTCCGCACCGCCGCGCTCGACGCGCTGAGCCAGACCCGACCCGACGATCCCGAGCTGACGTCGCTGCTCGGCGACGCGCTGCTCGACGGCCGCCCCGACGAGGTGACCTCGGCCGCGTCGATCCTCGGCCGGCTCGGCACCGCCGATGCGCGGGCCCTGCTGGTCGCGGCGATCGGCGACGACGATCCGGCCCGGGCCCAGGCCGCGATCGGCGCGCTCGGCTACGGCGTGGCGATCACCGCCGACCTCCGTGCGGCGCTGGCGGCGGTCGCGACCGGCGGGCCGGCCGGCCTGCGCGGCCAGGCCACCCAGCAGCTCTTGTCGGCCGGTGGCCCCGAAGGGCTGGCCGCGGCCCGGTCGCTCCTGACCGGTGGCGATCCCGAGCTCGCGCGCCAGACCCTGTGGGCGCTGGCCAGCGTCGGCTCCGACGACGCCGACCGCGCGATCCGCGAGGCGGTGGCCTCGACCGACGCCCAGGTCCGCGCCACCGCGGCCCAGGTCATGGCCCAGCGGCCCGACGACGCCGACACCGCGCTGCTGATCCAGCTCGGGCGCGACGGCGATCCGGCGGTCAAGGCCCAGGCCCTGTCGACGCTCGGCGCGATCGGCTCGCGCGAGGCGGTCGACAGCCTGCTCGCGACCGCGACCTCGGCCGGCAAGGACGATCGGGTCGCCGCGATCAACGGCCTCGCCGCCGTCGACGATCCGCGGGCGATGGCGTCGATGGCCCGGCTGATCGAGGATGGCGATCCCGAGGTCGCCGCGGCCGCGATCTACGCCGCCGGCAACGGCGGCGACGAGGTCGATCAGGCGCTGGTGCGGACCTTCGCGGCGGCCGCGGACGGCGACCCGCGGCGCTACGCGGCCGCGACCCAGCTCCGCCAGCGCGGGGTCGCGGTCGACGACGCCACCGCGAAGGCGCTCGACCTGCTGATGGGGCCGGCCTACGGCGGCGGCAGCTACGGCGGCTACGGCGGCCAGAACTACTACGAGGAGTAGCTACTTCGGCTGGGTGGTGAGCGCGGGATCGGCGAAGCAGTCGTCGACGGCGGCGATGGTGGTGGCGTCGACCACGCAGTGGCGGCCGGCGGGCGAAAGCTCGGCGCAGCCGTCGAGGTAGGCCGAGCGCGCCTCCTCCTGACCGTCGCGGGTCCGCGGCCGCGAGCCGTCGGCCTCGAGCAGGCGCATCGCGTGATCGATCGCGCGGTGGCAGCTCGGCGCGCCATCGTCGCCGGTGGCGTCGCCGACCACCTCGGTCAAGGCCGGGCAGCCGCGCAGCGCGAGGATCGTGCCGGCGCCCAGCACGCAGGTCCGGGTGGCGGTCGCCAGCCCCGGGCTCTGGCAGAGATCGACGAGGTTGTAGATCAGCCGGAGGGCGCCGTCGCGCTCGGCCGGTTCGCTGCCGTCGATCAGGCTCTGGCCGTGGACCGCGATCGCCCGGCAGTCGTCGGTCGGGCGCGGGTGGCGGGCGCCATGACAGGCCGGCAGCGCCAGGCTCACCGTCACCATCAGCGCCAGCCGTCGCCCGCCGCGAACTTGGCGCGCGATCAGGACGCGGCCTTCGACTCGAGCACCAGCTCGGGCCGACCGCGGCTCTGGACCACGTCGCTGGTCACGACGCACTCCTTCACGCCCTGCAGGGACGGGATCTCGTACATCACGTCGAGCATGACCTCCTCGAGGATCGCGCGCAGGCCGCGCGCCCCCGAGGCTCGCCGGGCCGCCTCCTCGGCGATCGCCCGCAGCGCATCGGGCCGGAAGGTCAGCTTCACGCCCTCGAGGTCGAACAGCCGCTGGTACTGCTTGGCGAGCGCGTTGCGCGGCTTCCAGAGCACCTCGGTCAGCGCGTCGACGTCGAGCGCGTCGCACGACACGATCACCGGCAACCGGCCCATGAACTCGGGGATCATCCCGAACTTGATCAGGTCCTCGGTGCGGGCGTTGCGGCGCAGCGTGTCCTTGTCGTCGTCGAGCGTGCCGACCGACGCGCCGAAGCCCATGCCGCGCTGGCCCATGCGCCGGCGGACGATGTCCTCGAGCCCGTTGAAGGCGCCGGTGCAGATGAACAGGATGTCGGTGGTGTCGATCTGGATGAGCTCTTGCTGCGGCCGGTTGCGCGCGCCATCGGGCGTGATGGTCGCGGCCTTGCCCTCGAGGATCTTGAGCAGCGCCTGCTGCACGCCCTCGCCCGAGACGTCGCGGGTCGGCGACGGCGCGCCGCCCTTGCGCGCGATCTTGTCGATCTCGTCGATGCAGATGATGCCGCGCGCGGTCTTCTCGACGTCGCCGCCGGCGGCCCGGAACAGG
>JAYVSF010000474.1:0-3323 GCA_043775605.1 Myxococcales bacterium | reverse complement strand
GTCGCGACGTCCACGCCGAGGCCGCGCGCATGCTGGTCGAGGTCGGCGACGACGCCGGCATCCCGGCGCTGATCGAGCTCGGCGTGCCCAAGATGTTCCGGGTCTCGGTCGGCGAGCTGCTCGCGCTGCGCGGTCATCCGCGCGGGCTGGCCCAGCTCAAGGCCGCCGCTGGCGACAGCAAGTCGACCGCCGACGAGCGGCTGCGGGCCGCGATCGCGATGACCGCCGCCGGCGACAAGACCCACGTCGACGAGACCAAGGCCGCCCTCGACCGCCTCGACTTCCGGCCGGTCGCGGCCCAGGCCCTGGCCCGCATCGGCGACGTCAGCGTCCGCCCGCACCTGGTCGCCGGCCTCGAGCTGCCGTCGTTGCGCGTGGTCTCGGCCCGGTCGCTGCGCCGGCTCGAGCCCAAGCTCGACGCCGGGCCGGTCCTGGCGCCGCTGGTCCACGCCCTCGCCACCGATCCCGAGGTCGCGCGGACCTCCGCTGCCGAGGCCATCCTGGTGCTGACCGGGCCCATGGCCGACGTGGAGCGCCCGTGAAGCGTCGCGATCTCCGCCTGTTCTACCTGTTCCGGCTGCTGGCCACGTCCTACATGTGGCAGCCGATCTTCGTCTTCTTCCAGGAGGAACGCGGGCTCGACTTCGGCGACCGCATGCTGCTCGGCGGGCTGTTCAGCTTTGTCGTGCTGTTGATGGACGTCCCGACCGGCGCGCTCGCCGATCGCCTCGGCCGCAAGGTCTCGCTCCAGCTCGGCGCGCTGACCATGGTCATGTCGTGCCTGTTCGCCTACTTCTTCAGCCGCAACCTGCCGACGTTCATCGTCAGCGAGACCCTCGCCGCGTTGTCCTTGTCGTTGTGCTCGGGCGCCGACTCGGCCTACCTGTTCGATCTGCTCAAGTCCGAGGGTGCGGCCCACGAGTACGGCCAGCGCGAGAGCACCGCCTCGGCCTGGCAGCAGGCCGGCACCGCGTTCGGCCACCTCGGCGGCGGCTTCCTGGCCTGGTACTACGGCTCGCTCGGCTTGCCCTACCTCATCACCGCCGTCGTCGCGCTGTGCGCGTTCGGGGTCGCGTCGATGCTGCACGAGGCCCGGCCGTTGACCATGTCGATGCGCATCCAGGTGGCGCCGCACGCGGCGTTGCGCGGCTGGATGCGCCTGATGCGGCGCTCGCTCTCCGAGCTGGTCCACAACGGCCGCCTGGCCTGGCTGATCGGCTACTCGGCGGTGGTCTTCACCCTGCTGCGCGCGGCCCAGTACCTCTACCAGCCATACCTCCGGTCGCGCGGCTACAACTACGCGACCATCGGCCTCATCTTCGCCGGCGTCTACGTCACCGCGTCGCTGATCGCCCACCAGGCCTGGCGGCTGCGGCGCTGGTTCGGCGACGAGCCGCTGCTGTGGGCGCTGCTCGGCAGCCTGGCGTTGTCGTTCATCATCATCGCGCCGCTGCACGGCCCGATGGTGCTGGCGCTGCTCGGGGTCCTGGCCGCCGCCAACGGCCTGTGCTCGCCGCTGGTCAAGCCGCTGCTCAACCGCGAGATCAGCGACTCCAGCCGGCGGGCGACGATCCTGTCGGTCGAGAGCATCGCCCGGCGCGGGCTCACCGGCCTGTTCATCCCGGTCGCCGGCCTCACCGACGACCGGGTGGCGATGTACGTCGCCGGCGGGCTCGGCCTCGGCGGACTGGCGTTGCTCGCCCTGTTCCGGCCCCACCTGAAGGCGAAGTCGGCGATCGAGCTACTGGCCGAGGCCCGGGTCGTCGCCGCGCCGCCGCTCGAAAACCAGTAGCTCGCCGAGGTAGGCGTGCTCGCGGACGCCGGCCCGCCGCATGCCGAGGCGCTCGATCACGCGCAGCGACGCCAGGTGCCACGGGAACGTGGTCGCGGTGACCGCAGCGATCCCGTCCTGCGCGAGCGCCCAGTCGACGCACGCGCGGGTGCCCTCGGTGGCGTAGCCTTGGCGCTGGGCGCGGTCCTCGACGCCGTAGCCGACCTCGGCGACGCCGTCGTGTGGGCGCCCATGGAATACCACGCTGCCGATGACCCGGCGGGGCAGGGTCCGCGAGATCATCAGCCGGTCGCCCCACAGCCGGGTCGCCGGGTCGGCGCGCACCGCCTCGATCGACGCCGCGAACGCCCGCCATACCAGGTCCGGCCCCGGCCAGGCCTCGGGCAGTGCGGCCGCGCACACCTGCTCGGCGGCGGCGCGGTCGCCGGCCAGGACCGCCTCGACGAAGTCGAGGTTGATCGGCCACAGCTCGAGGCGCGCGGTGGTCAGCGCCAGCATGCCAGGGATGGTACCTTGGCCGACCGCGATGCACCTCTCGGTCTTCGACATCTTCAAGATCGGCATCGGCCCGTCGAGCTCGCACACCGTCGGGCCGATGCGGGCGGCGCGCCGGTTCGCCGAGCACCTGGTCGTGACCGCGGTGGCCGACCGGGTCGCGTCGGTCAAGGTCGAGCTGTTCGGCAGCCTCGGCTTCACCGGCAAGGGCCACGGCACCGACACAGCGGTCCTGCTCGGGCTGCTCGGCGAGGACCCCGAGACCGTCGACGTCGACGCCATCCCTGCCATGATCGCCGACATCGTGACCCGCGGCCAGGTCCGGCTGATCGGCGCCCACCCGGTCGAGCTGGTGCCGGCGACCGCGATCGTCTTCCACCGTCGGCAGAGCCTGCCGCTCCACTCCAACGGCATGCGCTTCACCGCCCGTGCCGCCGACGGCGCCGTCGTGGTCGAGAAGATCTACTACTCGATCGGCGGCGGCTTCGTGGTCGGCGCCGACGGCGCGCCGCTGGCCGGCACCGCCCCGGCCGCGGCGGCCCAGCCCCACCCGTTCGACTCCGGCGCCGAGCTGCTCGACCGCTGCCGCGAGTCGGGCCTGTCGATCTCGACCTTGATGCTCGAGAACGAGCGGTGCCTGCGCAGCGAGGGTGACGTCCGGGCCGGCGTGCAGCGGATCTGGGCGGCGATGGAGGCGTCGATCCGGCGCGGCTGCGAGCGCGAGGGCATCTTGCCTGGCGGGCTCAAGGTCCGGCGGCGCGCGGCCGGCCTCCATCGCAAGCTGCGCAGCGATCCCGGCGGCGCCAGCGATCCGCTGGTGATCCTCGACTGGGTCAACCTGTTCGCGCTCGCGGTCAACGAGGAGAACGCGGCCGGCGGCCGGGTGGTGACCGCGCCGACCAACGGCGCCGCCGGCATCATCCCGGCGGTGCTGCGCTATTATGAACGCTTTGCACCGGGCGCGTCAGTCGAAGGCGCCGACCGGTTCCTGCTCACGGCCGCAGCGATCGGGTCGCTGTTCAAGGAAAACGCCTCG
>JAYVSF010000473.1:0-3388 GCA_043775605.1 Myxococcales bacterium | reverse complement strand
CTGGTGCTCGACCTCGGCCTGCCCGACGCCGACGGCCTCACCGTGATCGCGGCGGCCCGGGCCCGGGGCCGGGTGATCCCGATCCTGGTCTTGACCGCGCGCGACGCGGTCAGCGACCGGGTGGCGGCGCTCGACGCCGGCGCCGATGACTACCTGGTCAAGCCGTTCGCGTTCGAGGAGCTGATCGCGCGGCTGCGCGCGCTGCTGCGGCGGGCCGAGCCGGCGACGCGGATCCTGCGGGTCGCCGACGTCGAGGTCCGGCCGGGTGAGCCGGCGATCCGCGCCGCCGGCCGGGAGATCGTGCTGTCGCCGCGCGAGCGCGCCCTGCTCGAGCTGCTGCTGGTCCACGTCGGCGTGGTGGTCGGCCGGCGCGACATCCTGCGCGACGCGTTCGGCTACGACTTCGATCCTGGCACCAACATCGTCGAGGTCCACCTCGGCCACCTCCGCCGCAAGCTCGCGGGCTGCGCGCTGCGGATCGAGACGGTGCGCGGGTTCGGCTATCGCGCGGTGGCCGGGTGATGCGGATCCGTGGGCTGCGTCGCCGCTTCCTCCTCGGCGCGCTGGGCAGCGCGGCGCTGGCGCTCGTGGTGTTCGGCGGGATCGTGTTCGCGCTGCTCACGTTCGACGAGCGCGACGAGGGCGCCGGCGGCGCGGAGGCGGTGGCCGAGGCCGCCGAGCTGGTGGCCGAGTCGATGCTGCTGGCGGCGCCGGTCGCGGTGGTGGTCGCGGTCGTCACTGCCGCGGCGCTGACCCGGCGGACCACGCGCCCCCTCGAGCAGGCGATCGAGGCGGCGCGGCAGTCGTCGGCGCACGACCTGTCGCGGCGGTTGCCGGTGCCAGTCGAGGACGGCGAGCTGCGCGATCTCGCGCTGGCCCAGAACGCGCTGTTCGCCCGGCTCGACGAGGGCTTCGGCGTGCTGGCCCGGTTCGCCGCCGACGCGTCGCACGAGCTGCGCACCCCGTTGACCGTGATGGCCACCGAGCTCGAGGTCGCGCTGCGTCGGCCGCCCGACACCGTCGACTGGCCGGCGCTGATCGCCGGGACCCTCGCCGACACCCGCCGGCTGGCCGCGATCATCGACGGGCTCCTGGCCCTCGCCCGGGCCGGGGTCGACGAACCCGGCGCGCGCCGGCGAGTGGCGATCCTCGACCTGATCGACGGCGTCGTCGCGCAGCTCGGCGCGGCGGCCGAGGCCCGCGGCGTGACGTTGGTCGGCCCGACCGGCGAGTTCGCCGCGCTGGTCGACGGCAACCCGGCGACGCTCGACACCGCGATCCGCAACCTGGTCGAGAACGCGGTCCGTCACGCCACCGCCCGGGTCGAGGTCGCGCTGGCGGTCGAGGGCGGTCGGGTGCGGATCTGGTTCGACGACGACGGCCCCGGCCTCGGCGATCATCCCGAGCGCATGTTCCAGCCGCTGATCCGCGGTCCCGGCGCCGATCGGGGCGTCGGCGCCGGGCTCGGGCTGGCGATCGCGCGGCGGGTGATCGAGGCCCACTGCGGCACGCTCGACGCAGCCCGGGCCGAGGCCGGCGGCGCCCGGCTGATCCTCACGCTGCCGGTGGCCGCGTGATCTTCATCCACCCTTCATCGCGGAGGCCGGGCGCGGCTGCGATAGTGGCGCGGTGGTAGACGACCTCGCTGGCTCGCGCCGACCGCGCCGACCGCACCGATCAGGCACGATGACGCGATGCGAGCGTTGACCCTCGTCGTCTTGACCTGCGCGGCGGCCCTCACCCGGGTCGCCGTCGCCGAGCCGCGGCCGGTGACCTTGGCCCAGGCGCTGGCGGCGACCGCCACCGCGCCGACCGCGCTCGCCGACGACGCCCGCAACGGTGCGGCCGATGCCGCCGCGGTCGCGACCGGCGGCTGGTCGGCGACCACGCTTACCCTTGGCTCGACCGCGCGCACGACCGGGCTGATCGTCGGGCTCATCGCGCCGCTGCCGGTGTTCGGCCGCGAGGCAGCGGCGCGCCGCAGCGCGCAGGCCCAGGCCGGCGTCACGCGCGCGACCGCGCAGACCGCCCGCCTCGATCTGAAGGAGCAGGTCGAGGCCGCGTGGCTCGACCTCGCGCGCGCCCGGGCGCTCGCGGCGGTGGCCAGCGACAGCGCGGCCCGGGCCCGCGACCTCGAGGCCGCGGCCCAGGCCCGGCTCGACGCCGGCGACGTCCCGGCGGCCGATGTCCAGGTCGCGCGCGCCGCGCGGCTGCGGGCCGAGGCCGAGGCCGACGCGATCGCGGCCGACCAGGCCGCCGCGAGCGTGGCGCTGGCGACAGCGCTGGGCTGGGATCCCGAGGTCGAGCTGGTCGCCGACGGCGAGTTGCCGGCGCCGACGTCGCCGCCGCCGCTCGCCGACCTTCAGCCCCAGCTCGCCCGTCATCCCGAAGCGCGGGCGGCCGCCGCGGTGCTCGCCGCCGCCGAGGCCGACCTCGCGCTGGTCGCGCGCGAGCGACGGCCGGGGCTGGCCCTCGACGTCGAGTACGACGGCTTGGTTCGGGGCGGTGTCGACGACTTCCGGGCCAGCCTGCTGATCGACCTGCCGCTGTTCGGTCGCGGCGCCGCCCGCTCGACCGCAGCCCGGGCGCAGATCGCGGTCGCCGCCGCCGACGGTCGGGCCCGAACCCAGCAGCTCGCCGGCGCGCTGGTGCTGGCTCACCGCCTGGCCGCGGCAGCGGCCGCGCGCGCCCGTCGCCTCGCCGACGACGTGCTGCCGGCTCAGGTCTCCGCCCAGGCCCTGGCTGGCGAGGCCTACCGCGAGGGCGCCGCCGATCTGTCGTCGGCGCTGGTCGCCAGTCGCGAGCTGCTGGCGGTGCAGGCCGAGGTGATCGAGGCGACCCACGCGGCGGCGATGGCCAGGGCCGCGCTCACCCGCGCGATCGGCGGCGGCTCGTGACCGGCGAGCGGTGGCGGTCGGCGGTCGTGCTCGCGCTCCTGGTCAGCGGCGCGAGCTGCGGCAAGGCCAAGCCCGAGGCCGCAGCCGACGAGGAGCTGCCGGCGGTGACCGTGACCTGCGCCGCGGTCGCGCGCCAGTCGATCTCGGATGAGCTGACGGTGCGTGGCGTGGTCGCGCCGCCGCCGTCCGCCGACGCGGTGTTGAGTTCGCTCATCCCCGGCCGAGTGAGCGGGCTCGCGGTCGACGTCGGTGATCAGGTCAAGGTCGGGCAGGTGGTGGCGCGGGTCGAGGATCCGGCGCTGGCCGCCGGCACCCGCGAGGCCCAGGCCGCGATCGGGTCGGCCCAGGCCGAGCTGACCATCGCCGGGCTGGCCCGCGCCCGCGTGCAGAAGCTGGTCGATGGAGGCATCGCCGCCCGCCGCGATCTCGACGACGCGATCGCCCGCGACGACACCGCCCGCGCCAACCTGGCCGCCGCCCGCGCCCGCGCC
>JAYVSF010000472.1:0-11399 GCA_043775605.1 Myxococcales bacterium | reverse complement strand
CCCGATCCTCAAGGTCGCCGACGCGGTCGGCGGGTTGATGGAGGCCTGGGGCTTCAAGCGCAACATGGGCCGGGTGTGGACCCTGCTCTACCTCGAGCGCGCGCCGCTGTCGGCCGCCGATCTCGGCGAGCGGCTCAGCCTGTCGACCGGCGCGATCTCGATGCGGCTGGCCGAGCTGGTCCAGTGGGGCGTGATCCGCAAGGCCTGGGTCCCGGGCGAGCGCCGCGATCACTACGAGGCCGAGACCAGCATCTGGAAGATGGTGTCGCGGGTGCTGCGCGAGCGCGAGCTGCGCTGGATCAAGGACGCGGTCGAGCAGTTCGCGATCGCCGATGGCGCGCTGGCGACCACCGCCGCCGCCGGCGGTGACGCGCGGGTCCAGGCGATCGCGGAGCGGGTCGCCAGCCTGACCCAGCTGGCCCAGGTCGGCGCCCACCTCATCGAGTCGATCCTCCAGGGCGAGTCGGTCGACGCCTTGCCGATCAAGACCGTCGGCGAGCTGGCCCGGGCGGTCGGCAAGCCGCAACCCTGACGGGGCCCCGTGATCGACGTCCGCGACCTGCGCAAGCACTTCAAGGTCCACCGCCGGCCGCCGGTCCTGGCCCGCTGGCGCTGATGACCACCTACCCGGCGATGGCGCTGCGCGGCATCCTGTCGGCCAGCACCGTCGCCGCCTGCCTTGGCGGGTCCGCCGTGTTCTTCGCGCTGTCGCGCGGCGTCTGGCGCCTCGCGCTGCGCCGCTACACCTCGGCCTCGAGCTGACAGAGGATCAGTAGGTCCCGGTGACGGTCAGGACCAGGCGGGTGGCCGTGAAGCCGAGATCGGCGTAGGAGGTCGGCTCGGCGATGCCGCAGTCGGGTGCGCGCAGGTAGCCGGGGGCGCTCTCGCCCTGCTTGTTGGCGCCGATGAAGAACGTGCTCGTGCCCGCGGTGCCGTCGGGCTGGTGGACCTCGACGACCAGGGTCGAGCCAGGTGCGACCACCGGCGCCGGATCGATCGGCACCATCACCATCGTGATGCCGGAGTTCGCCAGGGTCGCGCTGATGGTCGAGATCGTCGTCAGGTTCGCGAGCTGCAGCGGCCCGACCAGGGTGTGGAGCTTCACCTCGATCATCTGCGAGCCGACCATGGCGGTCGCCTGCTCGACCCCGAAGTCGACCCGCAGCGGCGTGAACGGTCGGTCGAGCGTCCAGCCGTGGAGCTCGAACACCCGGTAGTAGCTGTTCTCGCGCGAGACCTGGGGCGGGCCCATCTGGTTGCACGCCACTGACGCCTGAGGCGTGACGACCTGGCTGTCGGTCTGGTTGAGGGTGATCATCCGCTGGGCGTCGACCGGCGGCGGCGCGTCGATCGCCGCGTCGACGGCGGCGTCCGGCGCGGCCGACCCGCCGTCGGCACATCCAAGCACCAGCGCGAGGAGCGGGCACCCCAGCAAGCTCCGCATGACCGGATCATCGCACAGACCTGCAGCCGGGGTCGTGCGTTGTTGCATGGCGATGCGCGCCCCTCGTCTCGCGGCCATCCTCTCGTCCTTGCTCGCGTCCGCCGCTGTCACGGGCGCGGTGGTCTGGTCGGCCCGGGCCGAGCGCATGGTCGTCATGGACCTGCCGCCGCCCGACTTCGTCATGCAGGGTCCGGCCCTGGGCGGGGCACGGCCGCCGGCGGGCGTCGACCTGGCGGCGCCGGCCCACCTGGTGGGCGGGGCGATCGTGGCGATCCCGGGCGGCGCGCTGATCATCGACGGCGAGAGCGGCGACCTGATCCGCACCGACGACCGCGGCGGTCCGCGAGACCGACTGGCGATCGGCCGGGGCGCGGCCCAGGTGGTGTACGAGCCGCGGACGGCCACCGCGTACGTGACCGATCGCGCCGGCGACCGGGTGGTGGTGGTCGCGGTCGGCGACGCCCTGAGCCAGCGCGCGAGCTGGGCGACCCCGGCCGAGCCGTTCGGGCTGGCGCTGTCGCCCGACGCCGGCACGCTGCTGGTCACCACCGTCGCCGCCCGCCGGCTGGTCGCCTTCGACACCGGCCTTGGCCGCGCTCGCTGGCAGCGGCCGCTGGCCGCGGAGCCGCGCGGCGTCGCGATCTCGCCGGACGGCACCCGCGCGCTGGTCAGCCACCTGACCACCGGCACCGCGACCCGGATCGACCTCGCCCACGGCGGCGCGACCCTCGCCGTGCCGCTCGGCGCCACCGCAGCCACCCAGGCCAGCCCGACCCTGTTCGGCCAGGTCGGCCCGCTCGACGAGGCCGCGCCCGGTCGCGGCTTCGCCCGCAACGGCTTCACCGCGCGCTTCGTCGGCAACGGCCTGGCTCTGGTCCCGCACCAGCGGTCGACCCCGACCCAGGACAGCCTCGGCGCCGCGAGCAGCGGCTCGTACGGCGGCGGCTTCGACCCGCCGATCGAGCACACGATCACGTTCATCGCCGCCAGCGATCCGATGGTGCCGCGCACGATCTCGGCCCGGATCAGCGCGCACCAGCCGCAGGCCACCGCCTGGGATCCCGGCAAGGATCGCCTGTACGTCGCCGGCTTCGGCTCCGACACCGTGCTCGTGATCGACGGCGCGTCGCAGGCCGCGCCTCGGCTGGCCGCGACCGTCATCCTGCCCGAGACCGCCGGCCGGGGCTGCGGTCCCCAGGGCGTGGCGATCGACGGCAGCGGCGGCGCATGGGTGTACTGCGCCGTGTCGCACCGGACCTCCCACGTCGGCGCCGACGCGGTCGCGGAGGCCGGTCCCGCGCTCGGCGGCGAGACCCTCGACGCCACCGCCCGCGAGGGCTTCGATCTGTTCCGGCGCGCCGACCCTCGGGTGTCGATGCGCGGCGCGATGGCGTGCGCGAGCTGTCACCCCGAGGGCCGCGCCGACGGGCTGTCGTGGCGGATCGAGGGCCACACCCTGCAGACCCCGGTGCTGGCCGGCCGGGTCGCCGGCACCGGCCCGTTCAAGTGGGACGGCACCGACGCAACCCTGATCGACAGCATGACGTCGACGATGCGGCGGCTCGGCGGCGGCGGGCTCAGCGCCAGCGAGACGACGGCGCTGGCGGCCTACGTCACCGGGCTCGGGCGACCGCGCGCACCCGAGCGCGATGCGGCGCAGGTGGCGCGGGGCGGCACGATCTTCGACACCGAGGGCTGCGCGAGCTGCCACGCCGAGGCCATCGGCACCGACCGCGAGCGCCACGACGTCGGCGGCTCGCTGGCGCTGGTCGACACCCCGTCGCTGATCGGCCTGGCCGCGAGCGCGCCCTACTACCACGATGGCAGCGCCGCGACCCTGCAGGCCCTGCTCGGCGGCCGGGCGCTGGTCCACGGCATGAGCGACGTCGAGCTCGACCGCACCCAGGTCGCCGACCTGATCGCCTACCTCGAGACGCTGTAGCCAGCGCGTTCGCCGCGGGCTTCCCAGGGCCAAGCGCGCGCGGCCGCGTGAACCCATCATCTCGCCAGAGTCATTGTAGATCGCTCGCCAAGGGTCGCTCAGGCGATGAGGTCGATCGCGACCCGCAGGCCGGGCGCGGCCGCGAGCTGGGCGTCGCACGTCACCAGCGGCGCGCCGAGGTGCTCCGCCAGGGCCACGTACGCCGCGTCGTAGGCGGTGAGGTTGCCGCGCAGGGCCCACGTCCGCGCCAGGAGCACGTCGTGCGGATATCGGACGATGGCGGCGCGCCGCAGGTCATTGACCGCGGCGGTCGCGTCGGTAGAGGTCACGACCTTGCGAGCCTCCAGCGACCGCAACGCCGACAGGACCTCGAGGTCGATGAGGTGAGGGGCGTGCACAGTCTCATCCCGCGCGGCGAGGCGCGCTGCGACGCGAGCTGCGCGCGGCGTGCGCAGCAGAAGCTCGATCATGGCCGACGCATCGAGGACGATCATCGGCGGTCGCGATCGGCGCGGACGAGCGCCGCCGGGGACAGCGAGAGCTCGGCGCGGGCCGGGGTCGCTCGCTCGGAGAGGAACGCCCGCCAGCTCGGGCGCTCGGCGAGCAACCGGAGCTCGGCGACGAGCAGATCGGACAGCGTGAGCCCCTCCTCGGCCGCCCGGGCCTTCAGCCGCCGGTGGAGCTGGTCCGGCACGTTCCGGATCTGGATCATCTTTGACATGCTTCAAGCATGTGAACATGCTCCGAGCATGTCAAGACCCCGTTGGGTCGCCGGCTGGATCGCGTCGCTGGCCGCCGGGCCAGCCTTGGCGCGCGGCCGACGGCGGGGTTACTCGATGCGGGCGCGCAGCACGACGTCGCCGATCTGCAGGCGGTCGACGACGTCCTGGCCGGCGACCACTGCGCCGACCCAGGTGTAGCGGCCCTCGAGGTGCGGGGCTCGGCCGAGCATCGCGAACCACTGCGAGCCGCCGGTGTCCTTGCCCGAGTCGGCGATGCCGACGCCGCCCGGTCGGTAGCCGGTGCCGCCGTCGAGCAGCGAGCCGGTCTCGGTCGGCAACGTGTAGTCGGGGCCGCCCGAGCCGGTGCCGGTGGGGTCGCCGCCCTGGACCACGAAGTCGGCGACCACGCGGTGGAACGACAGGCCGTCGTAGAAGCCCGCGCGGGTGAGGTTGACGATGCTGGCGATGTGCCAGGGCGCGAGCGTCGGCTGCAGCTCGATCGTGACCTCGCCCTGGCTGGTGAGCAGCTTCCAGCGGTGGACGCCGTCGAAGGCCTTGCCCGGATCGACCGGCGGCGTGGGCGCGGCGCCGACCGGTGCCGACGGGCCGGGATCGTCGCCGATGAGCGCGGCGACGCAGGTGCGGGCGGCCGCGCGCAGGGCGGGATTGACGTCGGTGAGCAGCTGCTGACAGGTCGGCGCGGCGTCGAGCTTGGCGCCGGTGACCGCGTCGAGCAGCGAGGTCAACAGATCGGCGTTGTCGCGCGCGGTCGCGAGCCGGGCCACCACCGCCGCCGCGACCGGCGCGAGGTCGCCACCGGCACCATTGGCAGCGAGGAGGTCACCGGCCGCCGCCGCCGCCGCGCCGGCCACCGAAGGTTCGGGCCGGGCCAGCGCCGCCACCAGCGCGCCCTGGATCGTCGCCCGCTCGCGGGCCGCGGCCGGCTTCCACAACGGCGGCAGCTCGGCGATCGCGGCCGAGGCCTGCAGCGGATCGGGGTGGTTGACGTAGGGCATGATCTTCTTGACCGCGTCGGCGGGCGGCGCGGCGGCGTAGGCGTCGAGGGTCAGCGCGCGCACCGCGTCGTCGGACACGAAGTCGCCGCCGCAGCGCTCGAGCTGGCTCATGGCGACCGCGGGATCGGCGAGCGAGTCGCCGGTGGTGGCCGTCGCGATCGGCCGAGCCAGGGCCGCGAGCGCGAGGCAGCTCGCCCAGCCGCCGGCCCGCTGACGATCGGCGGCGCGACCCGCCGGCGGGTGATCGGCGTAGTCGCGCGCGACCGCGAGGAAGAACGCGCGGACCGCGGGCTCGGCCGCGTGGGTCGCCTGCTGGCGCAGGCCCTCGAGCACGACGTGGGCGAACGGCGCCGGCAGCTTGCCCGCGCCCCAGTCGGTGGCGGTCTTCTGGAGATAGGTGATCAGCGCTGCGTGGCTGGCGTCGGTGGCGCTGGCGCCGCCGAGCACGCGTACCAGCTCGACGCCGACCCGGGCGTCGACATCGTTGAGCCGCTCGAGCAGGGCCGGGGTCGCGACCTTGACCGCGCGGCGGGCGCCGAGGCCGGCCAGCGCGGTGGCGCGGATGATCGGATCGCTGTCGGCCAGCCGCGCCGACAGCGCGCGCACCACCGGATCGGTCGCGGCCGGCGGCGGCGTGGCCGGGTCGACGTAGCCGCGGGCCAGGGCGTAGGTCGCGGCGTAGCGCACCTCGACGTCGTCGGCCTTGGTCCGCCCGATCGCGCTCAGCTCGGCGGTCTCGCCCAGCGCGAGCTTGGCCCGGCCCAGGCGTCCGAGGCCGATGCCGGCCGCGGCCGCGACCGCCGGATCGTCGGCGGCCAGCGCGCTTGACAGCGGCTCGAGCGCGGCGACATCGCCGGTGCGACCGAGCGCCTCCATCACCACCGCGCGGCCCGGCCCGGTGACCGTGAGCTTGCTCAGCTCGCCCGCGATCGCGTGCGCGTCAGCCGGCTCGAGCGCACCCGTGGCGCCCGCGATGCCCAGCGCCGCCGCGGCCGCGACCGCGTCCGGCCCTGCCAGCCGGCTGCGCAGGTGGGCGATCGCCGCCGGGCTGCCGATCCGCCCGAGCGCGCGCAGGGCCAGCGCCCGCCGCTCGGGATGGACATCACGCGCGAGATCGATCAGCCGCATGACGCCAGCCTCGCGCTGCGCCTCGAGCCGCGCGATCGCCCCCCGGTCGTTGCCGGACAGCGGCGTCGGCGGCCCCGGCTCCTCCGGCGGCTTGGGGCAGGCAGCGAGCGCGAGCGCGAGCGCGAGCACGGACCATCGACGCAGCATGGCGCCGACCATAGCAGCAGCCGAGGTGAGACACCGGCGTGGGGCGACGGTTCCCGAAATCGTCGTTCGGCCGGGCACGTTGTCGCCGGTGGGCGGCCGTGCAATCGTGCTGCATCCGCGCTCGACTCGACGTGTCCGGAGGCTACATGCGCACCGTCCTGTTCTCTCTCGCCGTGACCGCCGCCGTCGCCGGCTGCGGTCGTGACCACGCCAAGCCCAAGCCGGCGCCACCGACCGTCGCCCCGATCGCGGTCGGTCAACCGACGACCGCCGGCAGCGCGGGCTCGTCGGCAGGTAGCGCCGGTTCGTCCGCCGGCAGCGCGGGCTCGTCCGCCGGCAGCGCGACTCCGCCAGTCGCGCCGGTCGCACCGCTGCCGCCGCTCACCGCCGACGACGGCAAGAAGCTCGGGGCGCCGGCGTGGAGCGACAGCGTCGGCGGCGAACTGGTCGACGTCGGCCGCGGGATCGCCACCGCGCCCGACGGCACGATCTACGCGGTCGGCGACTTCGAGGGCACGGCGACCTTCGGCGCCGCCGGCGATCGCACCTCGGCCGGCAAGAGCGACGCGGTCCTGATCCGGATCGCGCCCGACGGCACGATCGCCGCGGCCACCCCGCTCGGCGGTCTCAACCAGGAGCGCGGCGACGCGGTCGCGGTCGACGCCGACGGCAACGTCGCCTTCTGCGGCCTGTTTTCCGACAAGGTCGACCTCGGCGGCATCGTCGCCACCGCCAACGGCTCCGACGACGCCTTCGTCGGCATGCTCGACAACAAGGGCCACGTCGCCTGGCTGTGGACCGCGGGCGGCCGCAACTCCGACGACGCCGCCGCGATCGTCGCCGCGCCCGGCGGCGGCTGGGTGGTCGCGATCGCGTTCGCCGAGGTGATCACCCTCGGTGGGGTCCAGTTGACCTCGCGCGGCAACGACGACGTCGCCCTGGTCAAGCTCAGCAAGGACGGCGACGTCCAGTGGGTGACTCAGGTCGGCGGCGGGTACAGCGACGTCATCAACCGCCTCGCGGTCGACGCCCAGGGCGGGATCTACGCGCTCGGTGCGTTCAAGGAGACCACCGATTTCGGCGGCGGCCCGCTCAAGAGCGGTGGCGGGCTCGACCTCGTGATCGCCCGCTTCGACGCCGGCGGCCACCACGTGTGGAGCAAGCGGCTCGGCAACCCGTTCAACGAGAAGCCGGGCGGCATCGCGGTCGATCCCGCGGGCGGCATCGTCATCACCGGCTCGTTCGACAAGGATGTCGACTTCCTCGGCACGCCGGTGGTGTCGAAGGGCGAGTCCGACATCTTCGTCGCCCGCCTGACCGGCGACGGCGCGCTGGCGTGGGTCAAGACCTTCGGCGCCGACCGCGAGGACGCCGGGTTCGGGGTTGCGGTCGACGCGGCCGGCACCGCCGCGGTCACCGGCTGGGTCGAGGGCAAGGTCGACTTCGGCGGCGGCGTGCTCGAGGGCAAGGGCTACCACGACGCGTTCATCGCCCGCTTCGGCCGCGACGGCGCCTACCGCGGCGCGGTCCGGTTCGGCGGCCAGGACTACGACGAGGGCCGTGGCGTCGCTGTCGATCGCGACGGCGCCACCGTCGCCACCGGCGTGTATCGCTACGAGAACGACCTCGGCCCGGGCAAGCCGGTCGCGCGCCAGGCGGCCGGCACCCGCTTCGCCAAGCCCGACCTGTTCATCGTCAAGCTCGCACCCTGACGGGCCCGAGGAGCCTCGAACGGATCAAGGCATGAGCGCCGCCGGCACGGTGCCCGGGGTCGGCGCGGTGTAGGCCGCGGAGTCCCAGGTGGTGTCGGTGTGCTCGCTGGTCTCGTCGTGGCCGCTCACGCCGTTGCCGCCGCTCTGGGTCTCGGTCGCGGCCGACTCGAGGGCGAGCCGCTTGGTCGAGCGGCCGGCGGCCGGCGCGCTCTGGGTCGGGATGGTGAGCGCGTCGGCGGCGTACGCGGTCGCGGTGCTGTCGGCGTCGGGCCCGTCGACGGCCGTCTTGGCGACCAGCGCGTTGGCCGCCGACGGCGTGCCAGCGACCATGATGTCGACGTCGGTGACCTTGTCGCTGACGCCGTTCCACTGGAACAGGATCACCGGCTCGCCGGCGTTGGTCAGGGTCGGCGCCGTCCCGGCGGTGAGCACGATCATCGTGCCCGACGCGATCGAGTAGGTCGGCGCGACGCCCGGGTACGTGGTCGTGAAGTTGGCGGCGGTGTCGAGCGCGACGGTGGCCACCGCGCCGGGCCCGAGGGTGGCGCCGGCCGGGAACCGGGCGACGAAGTCGGTGGCGTCGGCGCCGACCATGCTCGCGCCCGCCGGCAGCTTGAAGTAGCCGGGCGTGTCGGACAGGTAGTAGGTGCCGAGGTCGACCGCCGACGCGGTCGGGTTGAGCAGCTCGATCAGCTCGCCCGTGGTCGGAGCCAAGACGACCTCGGTCAACGTCAGCGAGGCGACGATCGGGTTCGGCCCGTCGATGGCGCCGCCGTCGATCGGCCGCGCGTCGATCGGCCGCGCGTCGATCGGCCGCGCGTCGCTGGCGGCGGCGTCGGGCGCGCGGCGCGCGTCGACCTCGCGCCCGCCGTCGGAGGTGACGGTGCCGGAGGCGCACCCGGCGAGCGCGACCAGGCCGACGGACACGAGCGCGGAGCGCATGATGCGCCAGTATAGGTCACTCGCGCCGCTGGCAATCGCAAAGGTTGGCGACGAACCTGGGTCATGGCCGTCGCGCGATCGTCATCGTCGACGATCAGCGGTCGAGCCGACCGGCCGCTCGCCGTGGCATGCTGGGACCATGGTCGACGACGACGACATCATCCGCGGCGCCAACCGGCTGTTCAAGACCGTCGGCGGCGCGGTCAAGAAGGCGGGCGGCGCCGTCGTCAAGGCCGGCCAGCAGGTGGTCAACCGCCGCGGCACGATCGCCATCGAGCTGGAGCGCGACCGGTTCGCCGCCGGCGGCGACGTCCGCGGCAAGGTGACGCTGGCCATCGCCGAGCCGGTCGAGGCCAAGAAGCTGGTGGTCCAGCTGCGCGCCATGCAGCGCACCGTCGACTACCACCGCGCCGGCGGCGTCCGCACCGTCGGCTCGTCCAAGGTCACGATCTACCAGTTCGAGAAGGAGCTCGGCGGGCCACGCCGCTACGGCAGCGAGGAGCTGCCGTTCACGCTGGTGGTGCCGCGCGACGCCACCGCCCGCCAGGCCCCGGCCCCGGCCGGCAAGCTGGGCGATGTCGCCCGCGCGGTGTCGTCGGTGGTCGCGCCCACCACCGGCCCGATCGAGTGGCGGGTCACGGCGACGTTGATCATCCCGTTCGGCCGCGACCTCGACCACGGCGTCGACATTGTGGTCGACTAACCCGGAGCCCATGCGCCGCTTCCTCGCCGCCCTGCTCGTCACGCTCCCGCTGGCCGCGACCGCCGCCGCCGGCCCGCTGCCCGACCCGGCGCCGTGGGTGTTGCCGGTCAACGCGTTCGCCAAGGCCCGGCCCGGCGAGTGGACGATCCTCGAAGGCGACGCCGTGATCGGCGGCAAGACCGTGCACGAGCGCGAGGTCATCATGGTCGGCCCCGTCGTCCGCGGCGTCGCCGAGGTCCAGCTGTTCGAGGGCAAGGCCGGGCGCGAGACCTGGTTCCTGTCGTTCCCCGTCGACGTCAAGCGCGGGCCCGACAGCAACCTGCTGTTCGACCTGCCGTGGATCGCCACCGACCTCCACGTCGAGAAGGCGTCGTGCCCGCTGGGCGGCGCCACCGTCCCCTGCAGCGTCGTCACCTACCAGACCCCGAGCCACACCGTCACCGTGTACATGGCGGCGAAGGTCCGCGGCTCGGGCATCATCTCGTACGAGATCCTGCAGGCCGGCAAGCCGGTGTGGGCGATGACCGCGATCGGCTACGGCACCGCCGGCAAGGTCGAGTGGGGCGTGGGCCCGCCGAACCCCGGGCTCGCCGCCAACTGGGACGGCGGCGGCACCGCGGTCGGGCTGCGCGAGGGCTCGGTGCTCGCGAGCGACGACGTCTACGAGGCCCCCGCGCTGCCGCCGCTGCCGGTCCCGCCCCGCGCCGACCTCGGCGATTGCCAGGTCCACGGCACCCAGGATCCGAGGCTGATCCGCCGCTACGTGCTGCGCAAGTTGATGCCGATCGAGGACTGCTACGTCGCCGCGCTCGCCGCCAGACCCGGCCTGGGCGGCACCGTCGACGTCGCCTTCGCCATCGACGGGACCGCCGCCACCACCGAGGTCCAGGTCAGCGGCTCGGCCGACCCGGCAGTGAGCGCGTGCGTCTCGGCCGCGGTCCGCACCACCAAGTTCCCGCCCTCGGCCATCGACGTCGTCACCACCGCGACCTGCTCGTTCACCTTCGATCCCGGCAAGCCGGCCCCGCCGGCCAAGAAGCCGACCAAGCCCAAGCTGCTCACCCGCGCCCACCCAGCCCGCGGCGGCCCCGACCTCCGCGGTGTCACCCGCACCCAGTAGTCAGGGCGCTTCGCGACGCATGAACCTGTCGCCGAACAGGGCTTCGATCTCGGCGAGGACGGCGGGCTCGTCGATGGTGGCGGGCTGCTTGTAGGGCTGGCCGTCGGCGATGGCGCGCATGGTGGCGCGCAGGACCTTGCCGGAGCGGGTCTTGGGCAGACGGGCGACGACCAGCGCTTCCTTGAAGGCGGCGATCGGGCCGATGGCCTCGCGGACGGCGTGGACCAGTTCGGCGACGAGGTCGGCGTGGGGCCGCGTGACGCCGGCCCGCAGCACGATCAAGCCGAGCGGGACCTGGCCTTTGAGCGCGTCGGCGACCCCGACCACCGCGCACTCGGCGACGTCGGGGTGGCCGGCCAGGATCTCCTCGATCGCGCCGGTCGACAGCCGGTGGCCGGCGACGTTGATGATGTCGTCGGTGCGGGTCATCACATAGACGTAGCCGTCGCCGTCGATGAAGCCGGCGTCGGAGGTGTGGTAGTAGCCCGGGTGATCGACGAGGTAGGCGGCGCGGAAGTGGACG